>CAIMLY010000205.1 GCA_903842425.1 uncultured Alphaproteobacteria bacterium
GCCAGCCGAAATTGGACTGGACGAGGTCGCCGGGCTTCAGGGACGGATCGTTGGAGGCGATCACCTCGCCGATGGCGCCGCCTTCGAGGGGCCGGCCCAGCTGGAAGGGCGGGACATAGCTCTTCACGTCGTTCATCCGCCCGCGCATGTAGGGATCGACGGTCATCCAGGTGTTGCGGACCTGGACCTCGCCCGGACCGGGGGCGGGCAGGTCCACCGAGGCGAGCTCGAAGTTGGCGGCGGCGGGCAGGCCCTGCGGACGGCTGCGCAGCCGGATTTCCCTTGAAGTGGTCATGTCTTCCCCCTGGATGTCTTGTCGAGGCGGCGGCGCCGCCGTTCCGGAACTGCACCCAAGGTGGCGTCTGGTGACGCGGAATGCTAGCTGCAAGCGAGGATTCCGGAGCAGAGAATGACCAAGGTCCTGAGGGGCGGCGTAATCGGGGCCGGCGTTTTCGGCGGCTACCATGCACGCCAGTACGCCCAGGCCGAGGGCGCCTGGCTGTCCGCCGTCTTCGACCCGGACCTGGAGCGGGCCCGCGAGGTCGCGGCGCGGCACGGCGCGACGGCCTTCGATGATCTTGACGCCTTCCTCGCTTCGGTGGACGTGGTCACGGTCGCCTCTCCGGGGGTCCGTCATGCCGAGGGCGCCCTCGCCGCCCTCCGCGCCGGGTGTTCGGTCTATGTCGAGAAGCCGCTGGCGGTGGACCTCGAGGAGGCCGACCGCATCCTTGCCGAGGCCGCCCGGCAAGGGCGCGTCGTCGCCTGCGGGCATCAGGAGAGGGTGGTGTTCGACGCCATCGGCCTGTTCGCGGCGCCAGAGCGCCCCCTGCGCCTCGAGGCCGTGCGCCAGGGCCCCCAGAGCCAGCGCAACCTCGACATCTCGGTGATCCTCGACCTGATGATCCACGACCTCGACCTCGCCCTGTCCCTCGCCTCGGGGCAACCGCTGGCGGCGGAGGGGGAAGGGGACATCGCCTACAGCGGCGGCCTGGACGCCGTTCGCGCAGAGGTGACCTTCGATGACGGATTCACCGCCGTCTTTGACGCCTCGAGGATGGCGCCGGAGCGCAAGCGTTCCATGCGGGTGGTCTATCCGTCCGGCGAACTCGAGATCGACTTCCTGGCCCGCACATTCCGCAACACCACCGGCTTCGACCTCAATCCCGGTTTCGCCGACACACCGGCGGCGCAGGACCCCCTGGGCGCCAGCGTCGGCGCCTTCCTGGCCTGCGTGCGCGGAGAGCGTGACCGGCCGGTGGTCACCGGCGAAGAGGCCGCCCGGGCCCTGGACCTGGCCCTCGCCATCGAGCAGGCGGTGGAAGAGTCCGGCCCCAGGCGCCACCCCTGAATTCCCGACAGGAGATCCCCATGACCAGCCTCTACGACTTCTCGTTCCGCTCCATCGACGGCGAGCCTCTTCCCCTCACCGGGTTCCGCGACCGCGCCGTGCTGGTGGTGAACACCGCCTCACGCTGCGGCCTGACCCCCCAGTACGAGGGTCTCGAGGCGCTTTACGCCAAGTACAGGGACCAGGGCCTCACGGTGCTGGGCGTGCCCTGCAACCAGTTCATGGGGCAGGAGCCGGGAACCGAGGCGGAGATCAAGGCCTTCTGCGAGACCCGCTTCAAGATCGACTTCCCCCTGACCGCCAAGGAAGACGTGAAGGGTGCTTCGGCCCATCCCTTCTACCGGTGGGCCCTCGAGACCCTGGGTGAGCCGGCGGATCCGGCCTGGAACTTCCACAAGCTCCTGGTGGGACGCGACGGCCAGCTGATCGCCGCCTTCGGCCCCCGCACGGACCCGCAGGCGCCGGAGATCGTTGCGGCGGTGGAGGCGGCCCTGTCCGCGACTGGCGGCGCGTGAGCGCGGCGGCGCCGGACCTCCTGTTCGACGCGGCGGTCGCAGACCACCGTGCAGGGCGGCTCGAGGCCGCACGATACGGCTATCGCGATGTCCTCGCCATTGCGCCGGGGCACGGGTCGGCGGCCTACAACCTGGGCGTCGCGGAGCGCGCCCTGGGGCGGATCCATGAGGCGATCGCCCTGTGGACCGGCCTGGTCGAGCGCGAACCTGGACGGTTGGAAGCCCTGCTGGCCCTGAGCCGGGCCTACCGCACTCTGGGTGACGACGCCCGATCCCTGGACTTCGCTGACCGGGCCGCCCGACAGCAGCCGGCGTCGGCGGACGCCCACAACCTCCGGTCCAACGCCCTGCGGAGCCTGGGGCGCAACGGAGAGGCGCTGGCCGCCCTGGACCTCGCCGTCGCCGCCGATCCGGCCTACGCCCTCGGGCACGCCAACCGGGGTCACCTCCTGTCCGCCCTCAAGCGCCACCCTGAGGCGGTGGAGGCTTACCGGGCGGCGCACACCCTGGATCCGTCCCTGCCGGACCTGTCGGGCGCCCTCCTGGACCAGCAGATGCGGTGCTGCGACTGGCGAGACTTCGAAGTCCTGCAGGAAGAGGTCCGCGACGGCGTCCGGCGCGGGGAGGCCGCGACCATCCCCTTCACCTTCCTGGCCCACAATGACGACCCGGCCGACCAGATGGCCTGTGTCCGCACCCACATGAAGGGGCGGTTCCCCAGCCTTCCGGCGCCGGTCTGGAGTGGCGAGACCTGGCGTCATGACCGTATCCGGATCGGCTACGTCTCCTCGGATTTCCGGGTCCATGCGGTCTCGCAGCTGCTTGTCGGCGTGCTCGAGCGGCACGATCGCACGCGGTTTGAGGTCCACGCCTTCGCCCTGCCGCCCCTGGCTGAGGACGACATGCGGGCCCGGGTCCGGGAGGCCTGCGACACCTTCACCGATGTCTCCCGCCTGGATGACGAAGCGATCGCCCGACGCCTTCGACAGGCGGAGATCGACGTCGCCGTCGACCTCAACGGGTTCACCACCTTCTGCCGTCCGGGAGTCTTTGTCCGGCGCTGCGCTCCGGTGCAGATCAACTACCTGGGCTATCCCGGTGCGATGGGGTCGCTCGCGGCGGATTACATCCTGGCGGATCCGGTCGTCATTCCGGACGCAAACACAGGGTTTTACGATGAGAAGATCATCCGCCTGCCCTTCGCCTACCAGCCCAACGACGACCGGCGGGTGATTTCGGAGACGACGCCGTCGCGGGCGGAGTGCGGGCTGCCTGCGGACAGCTTCGTCTTCTGCAGCTTCAACGCCAGCTACAAGATCACGCCAGCGGTTTTCGACGTCTGGATGCAGCTGCTGCATCAGGTTCCCGGTTCTGTCCTCTGGCTGTTGGGGGGTGACGCCGTCATCGAGGCGAACCTCCGGCAGGGGGCCGTCGGCAGGGGGATCGACGCCGAAAGGCTGGTCTTCGCCCCCAAGGCGCCCCTGCCGGACCACCTGGCCCGGCACCGTCTGGCGGACCTCTTCCTCGATACCCTGCCCTACAACGCCCACACCACGGCCAGCGACGCCCTGTGGGCGGGCCTGCCCCTAGTGACCTGCGCCGGGCAAGGCTTTGCCGCACGGGTGGCGGCCTCCCTCCTGACGGCGACAGGGCTCCCGGACCTGGTGACGACCTCCCTGGAGGGGTACCGTGACCTTGCCCTCGACCTGGCCCGGACTCCCGGGAGGCTGGCGGCCATCAAGGCGCGCCTGGCCGCAAACCTTCCCGGGGCGCCCCTCTTTGACACGGACCGGACCCGCCGGCAGGTCGAGAAGGCCTACGAGATCGCCTGGCGTCGCAGAATGGCGGGACTTGAGCCCCGCAGCTTCGACGTGCCCGAGGACGCCTGAACGGGCTCAGTCCTCCAGGATCCGGCTTGTCCTGCGGGTGTCGGGCATGAGCAGGTAGGTCACGAGGGAGCCCCCGATGACCGCCGTGACGTAGATGTAGAACCCGGGCTCGAAGCCGGCCTGCTTGAAGCTCAGGGCGATGAACTCGGCCGTGCCCCCGAACAGGGCGTTGGCGATGGCGTAGGGCAGGGCGACGCCCAGGGCGCGGATTTCGGTGGGGAACATCTCGGCCTTCACGATGGCGCTGACCGAGGTGTAGCCGCTGACCACGGCGAGGCTGCCCACCACCATCAGGAAGGCGGCGAGGGGATCCCGGGTCACGGCGAGGGTCGACAGGACCGGCCAGGTCATGGCGACGCCGCCGACCCCGAAGGCCAGGAGCAGGGCCCGTCGGCCGAACCGGTCGGACAGGGCGCCGGACAGGGGCTGCATCAGCACGAAGCAGGCCAGGGCCGCCGTGGTGATGAGGTTCGACTGGTCCCTCGAGAAGCCCGAGGTGTTGACCAGGAACTTCTGCATGTAGGTCCCGAATGTGTAGTAGGCGAGGGTGCCCCCGGCGGTCAGGCCGAAGACCATCAGGGTCTCCCTCGGGTGCTCGGTCACCAGCCGCCAGGTGGCCGTCCGCGACCCGTCGCGCGCCTTGAAGGACGGGGTCTCCTCCATGCCCCTGCGCATCAGCAGGACGGCGGTGGCCATCAGGGCGCCGACGATGAAGGCGATCCGCCAGCCCCAGTCGTTCATCTGCTCCGGTGTCAGGACGGCGGTCAGGGCGAGCAGGAGGAAGAGGGCCAGCAGCTGGCCGCTCATCAGGGTCGAGTAGAAGATTCCCGACCAGAAGCCCCGGCGGTCCCGCGAGGCCATCTCGGAGAGATAGGTGGCGCTGGCGCCGTACTCGCCGCCCATGCTGACCCCCTGCAGGATGCGCGCCAGGACCAGGATGGCGGGGGCCGCAAGGCCGATCTGGGCATAGCCCGGGCAGAGGCCGATGATGAGCGAGCCCAGGCACATCAGGCCCACGGCGACGATCATCGCCGCCCGTCGTCCCGCCCGGTCGCCGTAGAGCCCCATGATCCAGGCGCCGAAGGGCCGCGCCAGGAAACCAACGGCGTAGACGGCCGCAGAGCCCAGCAGCTGCGCCGTCTGGTCCCCCTTGGGAAAGAAGACGGGGGCGAAGTAGAGGGCGAAGGCGGCGTAGACGAACCAGTCGAAGGTCTCGACCATGTTGCCCGCTGAACCCGCCAGGATCGACCGCAGGCGGGAACGGTCCGAAGTCTGGTCTTGCGCCATGAAGTCCCCCCGCTTCTCCCCGCGATCTAGCGTGCTTCGCCGTCGCTGTCGCCGCCGGGGCTTCCAACCTCACCGCCCGGAGTCTAGGGAGAACCCGACATCGACGAGGAGGCCCCGCCATGACCCGCAAGCCCGACGGAACCTGGGACAAATCCCGCCTGCCGAGCCGTCATGTGACCGAGGGGCCATCCCGGGCGCCGCACAGGTCGTACTACTACGCCATGGGCCTCGGCTCCCGCGAGATCGCCCAGCCCTTCGTCGGCGTGGCCTCCTGCTGGAATGAGGCCGCGCCCTGCAACACGGCCCTGATGCGCCAGGCGCACGCCGTCTCCGAGGGCGTGAAGAAGGCCGGCGCCACGCCGCGCGAATTCTGCACCATCACCGTTACCGACGGCATCGCCATGGGCCACGAGGGCATGCGCTCGTCCCTCGTCAGCCGCGACGTGATCGCCGACTCCGTCGAGCTGACCATGCGGGGCCACGGCTACGACGCCCTTGTGGGCATCGCCGGCTGCGACAAGTCCCTGCCGGGCATGATGATGGCCATGCTGCGCCTCAACGTGCCTTCGGTCTTCCTGTACGGGGGCTCCATCCTGCCGGGGTCCTGGCAGGGCCGGGACGTGACCGTGGTCGACGTCTTCGAGGCCGTGGGCCAGCATTCCGCCGGCAAGATGAGCCTGGACGACCTCTGCTCCCTCGAGCAGCACGCCTGTCCGTCCGACGGGGCCTGCGGCGGCCAGTTCACCGCCAACACCATGGCCTGCGTCTCGGAAGCCATCGGCCTGGCCCTGCCGCTCTCGGCCGCCCTGCCGGCTCCCTACCTGAGCCGCGACGCCTACGCCGTCGCCTCTGGCGAGGCCGTCGTGCGCCTGATCGAGACCCAGCTGCGGCCCCGGGACTTCGTCACCCGCAAGTCCTTCGAGAACGCGGCGGCGGTGGTGGCGGCGACCGGCGGTTCGACCAACGGGGCGCTGCACCTGCCCGCCATGGCGCACGAGTGCGGCATCTCCTTCACCCTGCGCGACTTCGCCGAGATCGCCCAGCGCACCCCCCACATCGCCGACCTGAAGCCCGGCGGCCGGTTCGTGGCCAAGGACATGGGCGAGGCGGGCGGCATGCCCATGCTGCTCAAGACCCTCCTGGAGGGCGGCTACATCCACGGCGACTGCATGACCGTGACCGGCAAGACCATTGCCGAGAATGTCCGCGACGTGGCCTGGCGCGATGACCAGGAGGTCATCCGCCCGGTCTCCAACCCGCTCTCCCCCACCGGCGGCGTGGTCGGCCTCTGGGGCTCGCTGGCCCCGGACGGCGCCATCGTCAAGGTGGCGGGCATGGCCTCGCACCGGTCGCACCAGGGGCCGGCCCGGGTGTTCGATGGCGAACAGGCCTGCTTCGAGGCCGTCGAGCGCGGCGACTACCAGGATGGCGAGGTCCTGGTCATCCGCTACGAGGGCGCGCGGGGCGGTCCCGGCATGCGTGAGATGCTGTCGACCACTGCGGCGCTGAGCGGGCAGGGGCGCGGTGACAAGGTGGCCCTGGTCACCGACGGCCGCTTCTCGGGCGCCACGCGCGGCCTCTGCATCGGCCATGTCGGTCCCGAGGCCCAGATGGGCGGCCCCATCGGCCTGGTCCAGGATGGCGACATCATCACCATCGACGCGGATGCGGGGATCCTGGACCTGGAGGTCGCGCCTGAGGAACTGGAGCGGCGCCGCAAGGCCTGGAAGCCGCGGGTGACCGACTATGGCTCGGGCGCCCTCTGGAAGTACGCCCAGATCGTCGGGCCGGCCCACGAGGGCGCGGTCACCCATCCCGGCATGGCCGGGGAGCGGCACGTCTACGCCGACATCTGAAGCGGGCTTCAGCCGAGGGCCGAGACGCCGGCGATCAGGGGATGGGCCATGAGGGCGGCGAGGTAGATCGCCGTCGCCACCAGCGCCTGGACCCAGAATTCGCCCGGCTTGAGGACCTGGCGGCCCGACAGGATGGCGCCGAAGGGGACGAAGGAGGACCTCGCCTCGAAGGCCGCCCAGGCCTCGCCGTGGGTCCGGCGTCGCTTGGCGTCGATGCTCGCCGCCCCGCCAAGGGCCAGGACACCCATTGTCCCGAACAGGATCAGCGAGATCAGGTCGCCGTTCACCAGAAGGTGGCCCGCCGACCAGATGCCGACGCCCCAGAGGAAGGGATGCCGGGTGATCCGCAGGACTCCACGGACGGGGTCCCCGTCCGCCAGTGCGCCGGTCTGCCCCACGGCCCCCGGATTGCGCGTCATGATCCCGGGGACGACCAGCAGGAAGGCGAGCCACATCAGGACGAGCTGGAGATGGAGGGTCAGGGGCGTGGGGCCCCACCAGGCCGGGTTCACGCCCCCTGCGCGGGCGCCGCCATAGGCCAGAAGCATCCAGGTCAGGACGGCGACCGAGGCCAGCGAGAACAGGCCCAGATAGGCGCCTTCGCCGAGCCGGGCGACGAGCCGGTCCCGGAGGGTCGTGCCGGAAACCCAAAGATGCAGGCCCAGGAAGACCGCGCAGGACAGGATGAGCTGGAGCATGGCCGGGACCTCCGCAGGTGGACTGGGTCGAGGCTGACGCCCTGCGCTTACACCGTCAAGCCAAGGTTTTACCCGAGGATGGGCCCGTCTTCGTCCCGGCTGGTCATTGTTCGGCCCATGGCGTCGAACAGGAGGTTCATGGAGACGGGCTTGAGCACGACGTCGTCGGCGCCAGCCGCCAGGCAGTCCTCGCGGATGGTCAGGCTGGTGTCGGCGGTGACGACAATGACGGGAAGACGCGCCTTGTCGTCGGGCCGTGCGCGGATATGCCGGATGGCGGTCAGGCCATCCATGCCCGGCATCCTCAGGTCCATGAGGATGAGGTCGTAGTCGCCCTCGTCGATCATGCGCAGGCCGGTCTCGGCCTCGGGCGCCTCGTCAACCTTCACGCCGGCGACGCCCAGCATGTCCTTCACGACACGCCGGTTCATCTCGTTGTCCTCGACGAACAGAACGTCCACGCCTGCAGATTCCATGACCATCAGGCCCGTATCCTGCGCTCAAACCGGTTAATGTGCAATTTCGTCCTGAACGCGAAGGGTCAGGTTTCCGTCGCAAATTCCGCCTTCAGCGCCGCCGTGAGACGTCCGGCGGAGATGGGCTTGGCGATCACCTCCGTCGCGCCGGCGGCGATGAGCGCGCGGACCGTGTCCTCGTCGGGAGATGGCCAGGTCACGACGATCCTGGCCGCGCCCGCAGTGGCGAGGCGGGACACCGAGGCGACGCGATCGGCGGTCTCTGCGCCCAGCAGGGCGGCGTCCACGAGGAGCCCTGTCACCCCGCCTGCGGCAAGGCGCCCGACCGCCGTGTCCACGCTCGCCGCCGTCTCGGTCAAAAGGCCCAGGGGCGCGACGACCGACTTCAGCACGGCCTGGGTGAGGGGATTGGCCTCGAGGATCAGGAAGATCCCGGCCGAAGGGCTGGCCGCGTCCCCTGCAGCCTCCATGGCCCCGGCCCTGCGGACGAGGGGGAGGGCGAGTGTAAAGACCGAGCCCCGGCCCAGCACGCTCTCGACCCCGAGGGAGCCGCCCATGGCTTCGGCGAGGTCCCGGCTGATCGAGAGGCCGAGACCGGTGCCGCCGAACCGGCGGGTCACGCCCCCGTCCACCTGCCTGAAGGATTCAAAGACTCCTTCGAGCTGGTCTGCGGGGATCCCGATCCCGGTGTCCTCCACCCGGATGACGAGGCGCTCCGCCTCTCCCTCGCCCTCGACGCCCGCGGTGAGGGTCACCGCGCCCTGGTCCGTGAACTTGATGGCGTTGGACAGGAGGTTGAAGACGATCTGCCTCAGGCGGGGCCCGTCCTCGACGATGCGGGCCGGCGCGCCGCCGCGCTCGACCTTCAGGGTCAGGCCCTTCTCCTCGGCCTTGTCGGTCCAGAGCTGGACGGCGTCATCCAGCAGGCCGGCCAGGTCGGTGTCGCCCTTCTCGATGGTCATGGCCCCGCTCTCGATCTTGGCGGCGTCCAGGATGTCGCTCACCAGGGCCCGCATGGTCTCGCCGGCGCCGTGCATGAGGGAGATGCGGTCCCGGACCGCAGGGGAAAGGGCGGGATCCGCGAGCAGCACCTGGGTCACGCCCAGGATGCCGTTCAGAGGCGTGCGGATCTCGTGGCTGGTGGTCGCCAGGAACTCGCTCTTGGCCTTGAGCGCGCGCTCAAGGGATTCATTGGCCGCATTCAGCTGGGTGTTCGTCGACTCGATCCGCCGGCTGCTGCGCCGCAGGGTCAGGAAGTTGTAGCCGAGGAGACCTGCGGTCAGGACCGAGCCGCCGAGCAGTATGAGGATGATGCGGTTCCGGGACTGAGCAAGCTCGGTGTCCTTCCTGAGCTGGTCGGCCTGGAGGCGGGAGATTTTCAGGTCCTGGTTGGCGAAGTCGAACTGGGCGGCCATCAGGGCGGAGTTGGTGTTGACCATCAGATCGCGGGCTTCATCATCCAGGCGCTTGAAGGCGCGGTGATGAGCCAAGGCGAGGTCGTTGCGGCCGACCTTTGCGTAGACGTCCGAGGCGATCTCGTGGAAAAACTTGTAAGCAGGTGTTGTTTTCCTTGTATCAGTTCCCTTGAATACGGCATCAAACGTGGATGCGCTTGATTCAAAATCACCCTGCGCGGCTTGAAGTTGAGCGCGAACAGCTAACAGGAACGGCTTTTCTCTCTCGGCCCCTTTCTCTGACGAAAGTATAATTCCTCTTTGAATGTGA
>CAIMLY010000206.1 GCA_903842425.1 uncultured Alphaproteobacteria bacterium
CTGGGCCTTGACGGTCAGGAGGCTCTGGCCGGTCTCGTCCGCCAACGCCGCTACGTCCGGGGCGCCCGCCTTGATCAGGTTGGCGCCGTTGAACCCGCCGTTGTTGACAGCCTTGGTGATCTGGTCCCGGAGGGCGACGAAGTCAGAGTTCATCGCCGCCCGGGAACTGGTGCTCAGTTGTGCGTCCGCCGCCGCGAGTGCCTTCTCCTTCATTTGGATCAGAAGATCCGAGATGATCTCACCGGATGCAGCCGACACATCCACCACGGACTGACTTCGCTGGAGGGACTCCCTCACGGCGTCGAGCGCGCGGGAGGAGGCCCTCTGGGTCGTCGCAATGGCGAAGATCGCGCCATTGTCCTTGGCGGTGGCCACCTTTAGGCCGGTTGAAATCCGCTGCTCAGCGCTCCTCAGATCCGCTTGTGACGCATTCAGGTTCTGGAGCGCCAGCATGGCGCTCACGTTCGTGTTGATGGATTGAACACCCATGTCGTACCTTCCATTCTGGTCGGGAGTTTCGTCCGGCGTTTTGCGGACGCGCGATTCTTCGCATCCAGGCCCTCGCAAGCGGCAGGCCATCGATCCCGGCAACCCATAGGGCTCCGACTCATTGAATTAATTGAAGTTCCTGAAGCCCGGTGCGAAGCCAGCCCGGCCCCGCGCGGCGCAAGGAGCGCCCCCCGGCAGCTTCCGCCGGGCCAATCCTGCCGCCCTAGCCGGCGTCGGCGGCCAGCAGGTTGTCGAAATAGGCGATGGTCCGGGACAGGCCGTCGTCCAGCTCGATGGTCGGCTTCCAGTCCAGCAGTCGGGCGGCCAGGCTGATGTCCGGCTGGCGCTGTCGGGGGTCATCCGAAGGCAGGGGCCGGTGGACCAGTTGCGACCGGGACCCCGTCAGGGCGATCACCCGCTCGGCCAGGGCGCGGATCGTAAACTCCCCCGGATTGCCCAGGTTCACGGGACCGGTCACTTCATCCCCCGTGTTCATGAGGCGGAGGATGCCCTCGACCAGGTCGTCGACGAAGCAGAAGGACCGGGTCTGCAGGCCTTCTCCATACAGGGTGATGTCCTCGCCCCTCAGCGCCTGGACGATGAAGTTCGACACCACGCGCCCGTCATTGGGGTGCATCCGGGGGCCATAGGTGTTGAAGATCCGGGCGACCTTGATCCTCACGCCGTGCTGCCGGTGATAGTCGAAGAACAGGGTCTCGGCGCAGCGCTTGCCTTCGTCGTAGCAGGAGCGCAGCCCGATCGGGTTGACGTTGCCCCAGTAATCCTCGGTCTGGGGATGGACGGCTGGATCGCCATAGACCTCGCTGGTGGAGGCCTGGAAGATCTTGGCGCGCCGCCGCTTGGCCAGCCCCAGCATGTTGATGGCCCCATGGACCGAGGTCTTCGTCGTCTGGACCGGATCGAACTGGTAGTGCACCGGCGAGGCCGGGCAGGCCAGGTTGTAGACCTCGTCGATCTCGGCGAAGAGCGGGAAGGTCACGTCATGCCGCATGAGCTCGAAGGCGGGGTCGCCCAGGAGATGGGCGACGTTGCGCCTTGAGCCCGTATAGAAGTTGTCGACGCAGAGAACCTCGTGACCGGCCTCCAGGAGCCGCTCGCAGAGGTGGGAGCCGATGAACCCCGCGCCGCCGGTGACCAGGATGCGTTTCATGAGGGACCGAAGGCTCCGCGCGCTCAGGAGGGAATCAGGCGGCCGCTTCGGCCTTGCCGCTGAGACCCTGCATGATCATGCGATTGACGTCGATCAGATCCTGGATGTCGTCATCTCCGCGGATCACGTCGCTGGTGTACTTGCCCACCCAGATCGAGAGCGAGATGATGCCCGCGCGGATCTCGGGCGGCAGCTGGTTGTCCGGCGAACCGCAGTCGACCGCCAGCACGGACCACATGCGCCGGTTCCAGTCGAGAGCCGGAGCCCGACCGGCCAGGTCCGTCCGATCCAGGCGGGAAGCCTCGACGAGAGCGAGCGTCACCTGCGCGAACAGGCGGTACTCGGTCTCCCGGGGAGTCTCAACCCGCGTCGCGGCCTGCTGGTAAGCCTGCAGGGACATTCCCCAACCTCATGTCTTCATACTCAATCAGCCTGCGACACCCAAGGAGCGCCTTGTAATAGTCGCGCTGCATGCAGCAACGCGAAATCGACACGCACTCCGCCAGGACCTCAGGATTCCGGATCGCCCCCATGAACTCGCTCAAACGCTGGACGAACTCATCGTAATACTTCGAAGCATCGTTGGGCTCGATATACATCATCATCACCGGCAGATAGATCCGCCTCGCTGGAGTCTTGGCGTCCTCCGGCTGGATGATGTCTTTTTCGCGGAGCACGGACGCCTTGTTCTGAAGGATCAGAACACCCCGGCGATCGCCATTCTGGACCACCGCGCCGTTCAGGACGAACTTCTCTCCGGGCTTGAGCGAGAGCTTCAGTGGCAAGGCGATGATCCTCGATTCAACCGCAGGGCCGCGCACCCAAAGGGAAATCTGACCCTAGCGGAGCACCGGTTAACGATATCCTTATCATAAACGGGCCCGTGCTTAGCGGAGCATTAACCACGTTTGTGGGACCGTAATGCACTTTCATGACCGGGCGGGACTCCATGGGTGAGCCGACTATTCCAGCGCCGCCTCTCAGGGCGCGAGGCGCCGCGGCGGGCCTGATGGGGTCAAGCGCCTCGGCGGAGGGCCTGAACATCCTGCAGCGCTCCCTCGAGGCGCAGAAGACGCTGCGGCTTTCCGGGATCCTCGAGCGTGCGCTGGCGGAGATCAAGGCGCACAGGCCCGAGAAGGCCGCGGACCTGGCCATCGAGGCCCTGGGCCTCGACGAACGCTGCGGGATCGGCTGGCATATCCTGGCGATCGCCCAGGAAGGTCGCGGCGACTTCGTGAACTCGCTGTCCTGCTACGAAGCGGCGCTCGCCCTGCTTCCCGACGACGCAGAGATCCTGGTGAACCTCGGCCGGCTGGCCTTCCGGATGGGCATGTTCGAGGTCGCAGAGGGCATTCTGCGCCACTTCCTCTCCCGGGTTCCCGACCATGCGGAAGGGGTCAACAACCTGGCCCTCGCCATCCGGGCCCAGGACCGGACGCCGGATGCGATCGAGGTGCTGCGGCAGTTCATCACGCGGCGGCCCGGCCACGCCAATGTCTGGAACAGCCTCGGGACCATGATCTCCGACGAAGGCGACGCCGCGAACGCCGAGATCTTCTACAGGGAAGCGCTGCGCCTCGACCCGAAGCTCGCAAGGGCCCGCTACAACCTGGGCAACCTGAGGCTGAACACCGGGGAACCCGAGGCGGCGCTGCGCGAGGTCGAGGACTCGATGAAGAGGCCCCTCTCCGCGGACGAGAAGGCCATGATGACGCTCACGAAGGGCCTTGCCCAGATCACCCTGGGCAGACTGTCCGAAGGTTGGGCGAACTATGAGGCCCGGAACGACATCAACTTCCCTGACGGGGTCTACTTCGCAATGAATGGCCCGAGGTGGACGCCGGGCGTTCCGCTTGAGGGAAAGTCCCTTCTCCTGATCGGCGAACAGGGCCTCGGGGACGAGGTCCTGTTCGGCACCCTCCTGCCCGATGTGCTCGAGAGACTCGGGAGCCAAGGCCGCCTCACCGTGGCGCTGGAGCCGCGCCTCACCGCCCTTTTCGGGCGCAGCCTCCCGGGCGTGGGGATCGAACCGCACAAGACGGTCAACGTCAGCGGACGGACCGTTCGCGTCGTCCCCAGCCTTGCGGACGGCGGCCCTGGATTCGACTTCTGGGCCCCCATGGGCTC
>CAIMLY010000207.1 GCA_903842425.1 uncultured Alphaproteobacteria bacterium
GGGAGGACGCCATGATTTCCGCAGCATCCCGCCTGGCTGCCGTCGGCATGGCCGCGGCCCTGGCCTGGACCGCCTCGCCCGCGCTTGCGTCAGGCGACGCCGGCAGCCGGGTCCCGGGGTATCCGGACGTCATGGCCGAATACATCCAGCTGCCCGGCGGCAAGGCGCCCGGCACGCCTGCAGCCCTCAACACGGCCAGCTTCCTGCGGGTCCGCGCCGCGGCGGACGGAGACCGGCCGGGCCCCGCCAACGCCGTCGTCGTCGGCCTTCCGGGATTCTCCTCCACGCCGCCCCACTGGCTTTATCTGGCCAGCCAGATGGTCTCGCGCGCCGGCAAGCAGGCCTGCGGCGACCAGCCGTGCCGGGTGGAGGTCTGGGTCCTGCAGCGCCGGGGCGCCAACCTGGCCGAGACCGAGGCCCTGACGGAAGCCCGGCGCAAGGGCGACCCCGCCATCGCGCTCCATCACTACCTCGGCGCCGACGCCATCGGCCCGGACGGCCGTGTCGGCCCCCCGACCGCCGCGGCGAAGTGGTCGCCCCTGACCCAGCAGGACCTCGCCTTCATGGCCGACTGGGGCTTCGAGACCTACGCCGCCGACGTCGACGCCATGATCGGCCGGATCCGCGAGCGCTCGGGCGCGCGCAACATCTTCCTGGCCGGCCACAGCCAGGGCGGCGGCTTCGTTTCCAACTATGCGGCGCGCAGGCGGCCGGACGGCCGGCGGGGCGTCGAGGACCTGGCGGGCCTGATCTTCCTGGACGGGGGGCCCTCGGCGGGCATGCAGCCCGAGCCCACCGCCGCCGAACTCGACGCCTACTTCGGCCGGGTCGCCGCCCTTCGCAGCGGAAAGGACCGGGTCTACACCGACGCCAACGGCCTCCTCGGCGCCATCGCCGGCCCCGCCTCGGCGGCCAGCCAGTCGGTGACCGGGGTCTACTACGCCCTCTCGGATTCGTCCGCGGAGGCGATCTTCCCCCTGCGGGTCGCCGGCATGGCCCCCGCCCCCGGGGATGACTTCCTGAAGACGGTCCGCCTGACCTGGCTGGCCCGGGCCGGCGCCAGCTTTGACACCGATCCGGTCCCGGGCGGCGGCGTCCAGATGCAGATCCTGCAGTTCCTGGGCCAGGGCCTTGGCCGGATCGACTTCGCTCCGATGCCGGGGACCGAGGCGAGCTGCGACCGCACGCCGGCGCCGGCGGCGGCCGGCCCCATGCGCGCCATGGGCCCGCCGCCCAGGTGCGTTCCTTCCGGGGCCATGGTGGACCCGAACCGTGTCCACGGCTGGATCGAGCCCGGCGGCGCCGGACCCAGGGAGGCTGGCCGCGCCGCGCTCTGGCTGAACGCCCAGGCCTTTGCGCCCACCCGCTCCAACATCCGCCCGGTGACCGTCCGGTTCGCCGACTCCGGCCGCCGGACGATCGACGCCTCGGACATGGTCGCCTCCAACTGGTATCCGTCAGAGCGCTGGGACTTCGACGCCGGCTTTGTCGGCCGCTACCGCACGCTGAAGGTCGATCGCGACGGAGTGAAGCTGGACGTGGACAAGTCGGCCATCGCCGGCGTCCCTGTCTACGTGGCGCGCCAGGGCTTCACCCAGGGGGTGTCCGGCAATCCGTTCCCGGGGGTGAAGGACTATACCGAGGTCAACAAGACCGGGACCTGGCAGACCCCGGAGGCCAAGGCCATCAGCCCCCTCGACCCCGCCATCAACGCCGCCTTTTACGTCCACACCGACTTTGTCGGGGCCGATGATTCCCGGGCGGGGCAGGACCGGCCGGGCGAGCCGGGCGTCTCCGCCGTATCGGGAACCCTGGTCGACTGGGTCCTGAAGCGGGCGAAGGGGCTCTCGGACACGCCATCGCCGGCGAGCCTGGGGGTGAGGACCCGGTATTGATCGGGGCCCTGCGGCGCGCCGGCGGCCGTCCCGTCCGGCGCGGGTGACGCCGCCAGCCGCGGCGGCTAGTTTAGCGGCCGAGATGACTGCGCCCTCTCCCCCCCAGGTCGATTCGGCTGGCGCCACGCCGGTCATGGCCCAGTTCTTCGAGGCCAAGGCGCGGCAGCCCGACGCCCTGGTCTTCTTCCGGATGGGCGACTTCTACGAGCTCTTCTTCGACGACGCCCGCCAGGCGGCGGCGGCCCTGGGCATCGCCCTGACCGCCCGGGGGCAGCACGCCGGCGAGCCGATCCCCATGTGCGGCGTCCCCGTGCACGCCGCCGAGGCCTATCTCTCCAAGCTCATCCGTTCCGGCTTCAAGGTCGCGGTCTGCGAGCAGATGGAAGACCCGGCGGAAGCGCGAAAGCGCGGCTCCAAGTCGATCGTGCGCCGGGACATCGTCCGGGTGGTCACGCCGGGGACCCTGACCGAGGACGGCCTGCTGGACGCCCGGGGCGCCAACCGGCTGGCGGCCGTGGCGGTGCGGGCGGGCGCCGCGGCCATCGCCAGCGTCGAGCTGTCCACCGGCGAGGTGGAGGTCTGGGCCCCTGGCAAGGCCGCCCTTGCCTCCGCCCTCGCCGCCCTCGGGCCTTCGGAGATCCTGGTCCCGGACCGGCTTTTCTCCGACGAGGCGGTGAGCGCCGCCCTCAAGGCTGCAGGCGGCCTGGTCCAGCCCCTGCCCTCGGCCCTGGCCGAGCCCGGGGCGGCGGAGGCCCGGCTGAAGCGGCTCTACGGCGTCGAGACCCTCGACGGCTTCGGCGCCCTGTCGGGTGCGGAGATCTCGGCCCTCGGACTGATCGCCGCCCACCTGGAAACAACCCAGGCCGGGCGCGCCCCGTCCCTCGCCCCGCCACGCCGGGCGGGCGAGGCGGACGTCATGGCCATCGACCCGGCCACCCGGGCCCGCCTGGAGATCGAGCGCAGCCTCTCCGGGGGACGGGAGGGGTCCCTGCTGGGGGCCATCGACCGGACCGTGACTGCGCCGGGCGCCCGGCTGCTGGCCGCCCGCCTGTCCCGCCCCCTGCTGGACCCCGGGCGGATCGGCGCGCGGCTGGACGCCATCGACTGGCTCCGCGCCCGCCGCGACCTGCGCCGGCGGCTGCGCGAGATCCTGAAGGGACAGGGCGACATGGCCAGGGCCCTGTCGCGCCTGGCCCTCGGGCGGGGGGGGCCGCGGGACCTCGGCGGCCTGCGCGACGGCCTGGCGGCGGGCGCGGCCCTGGGCGCCCTGTTCGACGCCGGCGAAGGCCCCCTCGATGCGCCCCTGCCCGCAGAGCTGGCCGAGGACCTCGCCGCCCTGGACCTGTCGCAGCATCCCGGACTGGCCGACCTCCACGCCAGCCTGGCCTCAGGCCTGGGACCGGACCTTCCCCTGCAGGCGCGGGATGGAGGCTTCGTCGCTCCGGGCGTCCGGGCGGAGCTGGACGAGGCGCGGCGGCTGCGGGACGACAGCCGGCGGATCGTCCTGTCCCTCGAGGCCGAACTGGCCGCCGAAAGCGGCGTCGCCCTGAAGATCCGCCACAACGGGGTCCTGGGCTATTTCATCGAAGCCACCGCCAAGGCTGCGGAGCCCCTGCTGCGGGCGCCGCTGAACGCCACCTTCATCCACCGCCAGACCCTGGCCAGCCAGATGCGGTTCACCACGGTGGCCCTGGCCGAGCTCGACGCGCGGATCGCCCAGGCGGGCGAGCGGGCCCTGGCGATCGAGATGTCCGCCTTCGAGGCCTGGCGGGACCTGGTCTGCGCCGCTGCAGAGCCCTTGCGGGGCGCCGCCATGGCCTGCGCCCGGCTGGACGTCGCCGCCGCCCTGGGCGAGTGGGCCGAGGAGGTCGACGCGGTCCGGCCGGAGATCGACCACAGCACGATCCTCGAGGCCGAGGGCGCGAGGCACCCGGTGGTGGAGGCGGCGGTCCGGCGGACCGGAGGCGCCTTCACCCCCAATGACTGCCGGCTGGACGGGCAGGGCGTGGCGGCGCCCCGCCTGGCCATCGTCACGGGTCCCAACATGGCCGGCAAGTCGACCTTCCTGCGCCAGAACGCCCTGCTGGCCGTCCTCGCCCAGGCGGGATGCCCGGTCCCGGCGCGGCGGCTGCGCCTGGGGGTGGTCGACCGCCTCTTCAGCCGGGTCGGCGCCGGGGACGACCTGGCCCGGGGCCGGTCAACCTTCATGGCCGAGATGGTCGAGACCGCCGCCATCCTGACCCAGGCCACCCCGCGCTCCCTGGTCATCCTGGACGAGATCGGACGGGGCACGGCGACCTGGGACGGCCTGGCCATCGCCTGGGCCTGCGCCGAGGCCCTGCACGAGACCAACCGGTGCCGGGGCCTCTTCGCGACCCACTATCATGAGCTGGCCGACCTCGAGCGCAGGCTGTCGGGCGTGGCCAACCTGTCCATGCGCGCCCGGGAGTGGAACGGCGAGCTGGTGTTCCTGCACGAAGCCGGTCCCGGGCCTGCGGACCGGTCCTACGGCGTCCAGGTGGCGCGGCTGGCCGGCGTACCCGCCGCCGTCGTGGCCCGGGCGCATGAGGTCCTGACCCGGCTCGAGCGCGAGGCCGGGGCGCCCGCCCAGCTTGGCGACCTGCCCCTGTTCGCCGCCCAGGCCCCTGGGCTCGCGGAGGACGCAGGCCCCTCTCTCGTGGAAGACGCCCTGGCGGACATGGATCCCGACAGCATGAGCCCGCGCGAGGCCCTCGAGGCGCTCTACCGGCTGAAGGGCCTCTCGACCCCCGGCTAGAACCAGCCCTTGCGGCGGAACCAGAGCATGGGCGCCACCCCGCTCACCACCATCAGGCCCAGGGCCAGGGGATAGCCCCAGGGCCAGGTCAGCTCGGGCATGACCTCGAAGTTCATCCCGTAGATGGCCCCGATCAGGGTGGGCGGCATGAGCAGGACGGTGAAGATCGAGAAGGCCTTGATGCTGACGTTCTGCTCGATGTTGATCAGGCCCAGGGCCGCATCGAGCAGGAAGGCGACGTGGGCCGACTGGGCGGAGGCGTGCTCGGTCAGGGACTGGATGTCCTGCTGCACCGAGACCAGGTGCGCCTGGGCCGAGGGCTTGCCCGCGATCTCGGGGGCGAGGGCGGCGTAGCTGGCCAGCCGGGCGAGGCTGGCCAGGCTGGTCCGGGCGAGGGCGGCGAGGGACTGGGTGCGGGCGAGGTTGGTCAGCAGGGGCTCGAAGGCCGCGCCCCGCGGGCGATCGAAGATCGCGTTGGAGGCCGCCTGGACCCGGGCGGAGCCACGCTCCAACACCTCGGCGAGCCGCTCGATCACGGCGTCCAGCAGGTCGAGGAAGAGATCCGCCCCCGCAGCCTCGGCGTAGCCGGGGCCCGACAGCCGCTGGGCGAAGGCGCTGAAGGCGCGGAGCGGCTCATATCGAAGGGTGACCAGCCGCCCGTTCGCCAGCACGAAGGTGACCGGGGTCAGGACCGGGTGCTCCTCGTCGCTGCGGCTGAGAAGGCTGGCGGTCATGAAGGTGGCCCCGCCCTCCATGTAGAGCCGGCTGGAGGGTTCGATCTGGGCCATCTCACGGGATGTCGGCAGGTCCAGGCGCAGGGCGCTCTCGATCACCGCCTCCTCATGCCGGTCCGGGCTGATGAGTTCGATCCAGATGACGTCCTCGGGCGCCTGCCAGTCGGTGGGCAGGTCGAGGGCGTGCACCGCCCGGAAGGTGAGGGTCTCTCGGGGGAGAAGGTTGAGCATGGGGATCGGGCCGGTGAAAGGGCCGGGAGCCGGACCGGCGACCTCAGCGCGGCGGCGGCGCGGTCACGGCCTGGATGAGGGCGGCGATCCGGTCGCCGGCGTCGGCGGCCTGCCCCAGGATGGAGAGGGGCGTGGCGCCCGGCCGGACCGTCGACGCCACCTGGCTGGCGGCGCTCTGGGCCACCGTGAGGGCTGCGCTCTGGGCGGCGTTGAACTGGCTGGAGGCCATGCGGACCGCCTGGGCGTCCTGGTAGATGAAACCGTAGGTCGGATAGGTGCTGGACCCGATGTCGCGGACCGGATCGTACCAGACCTTGACCCGCGACCAGTCGCCGGCGGGGGAGACATCGATCACGGTGACGTCGCGCTCGATCTGGCCGCGGGTCCCGCCGATCCGGGACCAGTTGGCGTGGGTGATCTGGATGACGCGGTCCGTGAGGACCTGGCTGACCACCGCCACATGGCCCAGGGACATGGCGCCGGTGGGCTTGAAGCAGAGGACCGAGCCCGAGCGGGGCGCGACCCCCGTCTCATACCGGCCAGTGGCTTGGCGCCACCAGGTATGGGCGTCGCCGAAGATCTGGATGCCCGAGACCAGGCGCGCGAAGGGCACGCACTGCCAATAGCGGTCGGCAACCGCGCTGGAGAGCGGCGCAAAAGCGACGACCCCGGCGACGAACGCCCCGACGGCGATGTGCATGGCGCGCTTGAACATCAAGCCTCTGCCTCCAGCAACCCGAGACGGTACATAACCCCGACAGAGGCCAACGGCAAGTCCGCTGGATACCCCTGGCCGGCATCTCTCCGGATGACCCAAAGACGAAAGATAAGTTTTGGCAGGCCGAATTGAATGGAATTCTCCTGTACGCCTCAAGTTAAACATTGATGCCATTGGGATATCAGCAATGTATTCTCGATACGAATTCAATTCTCGCTATACCCAACTCCGAATTGATCGCGCCACCGATACTGAACACGAAACAATTCACGGTGTAACGACAATCTCGACCCGGAGGATCTGGGCGGGAAATGGGGCCTGAAGGCTCGGGACGAGCGGCCTTGCGCCTGCTGCGCAGGTCCCGGTGCGCGGAAGCCGGCGGGCGCCGGCGCCTGCCCGCGGGCGCCGGGCGCCTGATTTTTCAGCGCAGGAATTGCCCGGCCAGGACTGATTCCGGCGATTTTCGCGACTCACGGTCTGGCGGTTGGCTGATCTCCGCCTAAATCTGGCCCCATGGACGCCATACTCCCCCTCCTGACCGATCCCGCCGCCTGGGCGGCCCTCATCACCCTGATTGCGATGGAGGTGGTGCTCGGCATCGACAACCTCATCTTCATCTCCATCCTGTCGAACAAGCTGCCCGTGGAGCAGCGGCAGAAGGCGCGGAGGCTGGGCATCACCCTGGCCCTGGTCATGCGCCTGGCGCTGCTGTCGACCCTGGCCTGGCTGGTCCACCTGACCGATCCGGTCTTCTCCCTGGGCGCCACCATCGGCGCCCTGGACCTGACCTTCTCCTGGCGCGACCTGATCCTGATCGCGGGCGGCCTCTTCCTGCTCTGGAAGGCCACCAAGGAGATCCACGGCGCCGTCGACCCCAAGGCGAGCAACGACGTGCTCGACAAGCGGGCGGTGGTCGCTTCGAACTTCGGGGCCGTCATCTTCCAGATCATCCTGATCGACATGGTCTTCTCGGTGGACTCGATCCTGACGGCCGTCGGCATGACCGACCACCTCCCGATCATGGTCACCGCCGTTGTCATCACCGTGATCGTCATGCTGCTGGCCGCAGATCCCCTGGCCAACTTCATCCACAACAACCCCACCGTGGTCATGCTGGCCCTGGGCTTCCTCCTGATGATCGGCATGGTGCTGGTGGCCGATGGCTTCGGGGTCCACATCCCCAAGGGCTACATCTACGCGGCCATGGCCTTCTCGGTGGGGGTCGAGGCGCTCAACATCATCGCCCGGAACGCCAAGACGAAGAAGGAAGCCTCGGCGGATCACTGATCCGCCGGGCCTCTCCGGGCGTCAGAAGAAGCTGTAGGGATCGATGTCGACCGAGAGCCGGATCGACCCCCGCGGCTTCACCCGGGCCTTCCAGGCCGCCATGTAGGCCGACAGGTCCACATGGCGGTCGGCGCGCACCAGGAAGCGCTTGCGCCGCCGCCCCCGCACCAGGGACAGCGGCGCATCCGCCGGGCCGTACACCTCCACCCCCTCGGCGTTCGGCGCCGCCGCCGCCATCTCCCGGACAAAGGCCTCCAGCGCGGCCGGGTCGCGGCCGGACACCACGACCGCCGCCAGGCGGCCGAAGGGCGGCAGGCCTGCGATCTCCCGCTCTTCCAGTTCGGTCCGGACGAAGGCGTCCCGGTCCTGGTCGCGCAGGGCCTGCATGACCGGGTGGTCCGGCGCCCAGGTCTGGATCAGGGCCCGGCCGGGCCTGTCCCTCCGGCCCGCCCGCCCCGTGGCCTGCGCCAGCAGCTGGAAGGTCCGCTCGCCGGCCCGCAGGTCGCCGCCTCGCAGGCCCAGGTCCGCGTCAATCACCCCCACCAGGGTCAGGTTGGGGAAATTGTGCCCCTTGGCCGCCGCCTGGGTGGCCACGAGGATGTCGATCTGCCCGGCCTCCATGGTCTCGACCAGGACCCGGGCGTCGGCGGCGCTGCGGACGGTGTCCGAGGAGAACACCGCGATGCGGGCGTCCGGGAACAGGGCGCGGGCCTCCTCCTCCAGGCGCTCGACGCCGGGGCCGATGGAGACCAGGGAGTCGGCGGCCCCGCAGTGGGGACAGGTCGCCGGCCGGGGCATGGAGAAGCCCGTCAGGTGGCAGACCAGCCGGTTGGTGTATCGGTGCTCCACCAGCCAGGAGTCGGTGTCCGGAGCCGTCAGCTTCTGGCCACAGGCCCGGCAGAGCACCAGGGGCGCATAGCCCCGCCGGTTCAGGAACAAAAGGGTCTGCTCCCCCGCAGCCAGGGTCTCCTCCATGGCCGCGACCAGGGGCGGGGAAATCCATCGCCCGGCGTCAGGCGGGGTCTGCCTCAGGTCGACCAGCCGGATGTCCGGCAGCCGCGCCTCGCCATGGCGGTCCGCCAGGCGCAGCCAGCGGTAACGTCCCGTCTCGGCGTTCCGCAGGCTCTCGAGGGAGGGCGTGGCGGAGGCCAGGATGATGGCCGCCCCCTCCAGCTTGGCCCGGACCACCGCCAGGTCCCTGGCCTGGTAGATGAATCCCTCCTCCTGCTTGAAGGCGCCGTCGTGCTCCTCGTCGACGACCACCAGGCGGAGGCGGGGAAAGGGCAGGAACAGGGCGGACCGGGCGCCGACGACGATCCGGCACCGGCCCTCGGCGACGGCGTCCCAGACCTGCCGCCGGGCGGGCGGCGCGACCCCCGAGTGCCACTCCGCGGGCGGCGCGCCGAAGCGCTCCGTCACCCGGGCGATCAGGGCCTGGGTCAGGGCGATCTCGGGCAGCAGGATCAGGACCTGTCCTTCAGGGTCCGCCGCCAGGGCCGCCCGCACCGCCTCCAGGTAGACCTCCGTCTTGCCCGACCCCGTGACCCCGTCCAGCAGGGCCGCCTGGAAGCCGCCTTCCGCAATCATCCCGGCAAGCCCTGAGGCGGCCGCGGCCTGGCTGGCGTTGAGGGGCGGCGCAGGCCGGTCCAGGTCGGGCGCCCCGAACCCCTCGGGCCGGGGCGCCAGTCGAAGCTCCAGGGCGCCGTCATCGATCAGGCCGCGCACCACGGCTGCGGTGACCCCGGCCCGGCGGGCGAGGTCGGCGGGCGAGGCGGGGTCCTGGCCTGCGGCCTCCAGGACCCGGGTCCTCGCCGGGGTGATCCGCGAAGGGGGCCGGCCCGAGAGGACCGCCAGGCGTTCAGGGCGGGGCAGGGGCGCGCGGGCGCCGCGCAGGGCGATGGCCAGGGGCAGGCCCGGGACCTCGGCGGCGTAGCGCGCGGCCCACTGGATGAAGTCGACGGTGGCGGGACTGAGCGGCGCCGCTGCGATCCTGTCCGCCACGGCCTTGAGGGGACGGTTGCCCCCGGCGCCCTCTCGCAGCGCGGTCACCACGCCGGACGCCAGACGCCCCCCGAGGGGGACCGATACCTGTTCGCCCACGGACAGGTCCAGACCCTCCGGCTCCTCGTAGTCAAAGGCTTCGGGCAGGGGCAGGGGCAGGAGGACGGAGACGATGCGGGCCATGTCGCCCCTTCTTAGACTGCTCCGTCCCCGACAGGGAGCCGTCAGGGCTTCCGGGGCGGCTCCCGGGGTCCTAAAAGACCCCTTCAACAAAAGCGGACGCAGCCAGATGCAACTCTTCCTCGACACCACCGACGTGGCGATCCTCAGGGACCTCGCCGCCACCGGCCTCGTCGACGGGGTGACGACCAACCCCACCCTGATCGCGAAGTCCGGCCGGCCCATGTTCGAGGTGATCGCCGAGATCTGCGACCTCGTCGAAGGCCCGGTCAGCGCCGAGGTGGCCGCCACGGACACGGCGGGCATGCTCGCCGAAGGGGCGAAGCTGGCCGCCATCGCGCCGAATGTCGTGGTGAAGGTGCCGCTGACCCGGGAGGGCCTGGTCGCAACCACAGAGTTCGCGGTGCAGGGCATCCAGACCAATGTCACCCTGTGCTTCTCGGCGGCCCAGGCCCTGCTGGCCGCCAAGGCCGGGGCGACCTACGTCTCGCCCTTCATCGGTCGCCTGGACGACCACGGCGCGGACGGCATGGACCTGATCACCGAGATTAGGGCCATCTACGACATCTACGACTTCGACACCGAGATCCTCGCCGCCTCCATCCGGAGCCCGGCGCATGTCACCGCCGCCGCCCTCTGCGGCGCGGACTGCGCCACCATCCCGCCGGACGTCTTCGCCGCCCTCTTCAAGCACCCGTTAACCGAACGCGGGCTTTCTCAGTTCCTGAGCGAC
>CAIMLY010000208.1 GCA_903842425.1 uncultured Alphaproteobacteria bacterium
CGCCGAGCTCGCCTGGGTGTTCAACTGCGTCGCCCGCCTGGGCTGGCTCGACCGCATGACCCAGTTCAAGGACAAGGCGGGCAAGCACAAGGAGCGCGAGAGCGTCGGCCTCTACACCTACCCGGTGCTCCAGGCCGCCGACATCCTGCTCTACCGCGCCACCCACGTGCCGGTGGGCGAGGACCAGCGCCAGCACCTGGAGCTGACCCGGGACATCGCCGCCAAGTTCAACCATGACTTCGGCGTCCCCGGCTTCTTCCCCCTGCCCGAGGCGGTGGTGGAGGGGCCCGGCGCCCGGGTCATGTCCCTGCGCGACGGCGCGGCCAAGATGTCCAAGTCCGACCCCTCTGAGTATTCACGCATCAACCTGACCGACGACGCTGACGCCATCGCCCAGAAGATCCGCAAGGCCCGGACCGATCCCGCGCCCCTGCCGGAGACCCTGGACGAGCTCGCCGGCCGGCCCGAGGCCCTCAACCTGGTGGCCATCTACGCCGCCCTCGACGGCCGGACTTCCGCCGACGTGCTGTCCGAGTTCGCCGGCCAGGGTTTCGGGGCCTTCAAGCCGCGCCTTGCGGACCTGGCGGTGGCGAAGCTGGGCCCGGTGGGCGCGGCCATGCGCGGCTTCCTCGCCGATCCCGCCGAGATCGACCGCATCCTGGCCGCCGGCGCCGAGCGGGCGCGTCATGTCGGCGCCCCCGTCCTGGCCGAGGTCAAGGCCGCGGTCGGCTACTGGGCGGGTTGAGGGCCCTTGTCTCCGCCCCGGCGGCAGGTCACGTTCACTCCATGACCCTCCAGGCGGGCTCCCCGCGCAAGTTCCTGGTGATCGCCGACGGCAGCGCCGAGTTCGCCGCCGCCCTGCGTTTCGCCTGCCGCCGCGCCCATTCCACGGGCGGGTCGGTGGCGGTGCTCCGGGTCCTGTCCCCGGCCGTCTTCGAGCACTGGTCGGGTGTCCGCGGCGAGATCGAGCGGCAGGCCCGCGAGGAAGCCCTTGAAGAGCTGGAGGCCATGGCCCCCCTGGTCCGCGCCGAGACCGGCCGCGATCCCGAGTTCCTCCTCCTCCAGGCCGAGGACACCCGGGCCGCCCTGCGCCGGGCCATCAGCGAGGACCGGGACATCAAGATCCTGGTCCTGGCGGCTGCGACCGGCGGCCGGGGCCCGGGGCCCCTGGTCGCCTCCATCGCCCGGGAGGGGGTCCGCTGGGGCGGACGCAACCTTCCCGTCACCGTCGTCCCCGGCGACCTGTCCGACGCCGAGATCGAT
The DNA here is from genome assembly GCA_903842425.1 of uncultured Alphaproteobacteria bacterium. GTDB lineage: Bacteria > Pseudomonadota > Alphaproteobacteria > Caulobacterales > Caulobacteraceae > Phenylobacterium. Next base: position 1,264 of record CAIMLY010000208.1, read on the forward strand.
GATCTCGCCTGAGCCCGGCAAGGGAGACCGCCGATGACCGATCCCGTCCACAGGGACGCCCTGATGGCCGCCATCCGCTCCCGGCGGGCCGTGGTTGGCGTCATCGGCCTGGGCTATGTCGGCCTGCCCCTCGCCCTGGCCGCCGTGGAGGCGGGCTTCCCGGTCCTCGGCTTCGACATCAATCCCGCCCGGGTGGAGGCGATCAGCGCCGGCCGCCAGGTGATCAACTACCTCGATCCCGCCGCCCTGCGCACGGCCCTGGACACCGGCCGGTTCTCGGCCACCACCGACTTCTCCCGCCTGTCCGAGGCCGACGCCGTCATCCTCTGCGTGCCGACCCCGGTGACCCGCAACCGCGACCCCGACCTGTCCTATGTCCGCGCCAGCGCCGCCTCGGCCGCCGCCACCCTTCGCCCCGGCCAGCTGGTCGTGCTGGAGTCCACCACCTGGCCCGGGACGACCGCCGAAGTGGTCCGGCCCCTGCTCGAGGCCGGCGGCCTGGCGGTGGGCGACGAGGTCTTCCTCGCCTTCTCGCCCGAGCGCGAGGACCCCGGCAACGCCCACTACGGCACCCGCACCATCCCCAAGGTTGTGGGCGCCGACGACCCGGCGTCCCGGGACCTGGCCGTCGCCCTCTACGAGGCCATGATCACCCGGGTGGTGCCGGTCTCCAGCGCCGCCGCCGCCGAGGCGGCCAAGCTGACCGAGAACATCTTCCGTTCGGTGAACATCGCCCTCGTGAACGAGCTGAAGCTGGTCTACGACGCCATGGGCATCGACGTCTGGGAAGTGATCGACGCCGCCGCCACCAAGCCCTTCGGCTACATGCCCTTCTATCCGGGGCCGGGCCTGGGCGGGCACTGCATCCCCGTCGATCCCTTCTACCTGACCTGGCGCGCCCGGGAGTTCGGCATGGAGACCCGCTTCATCGAGCTGGCCGGCCAGATCAACACCGCCATGCCGGGGCATGTGGTCGACCGCCTGGCCCGGGCCCTCAGCGACCACTCCGCACGGGCCCTGAACGGCGCCCGCATCCTGCTGGTCGGCGCCGCCTACAAGAAGAACGTCGATGACACCCGGGAATCGCCCTCCCTGGTCCTGATCGAGGCCATCGAGGCCCGTGGCGCGACCTGCGACTTCCATGACCCGCTGATCGCCGAGATCCCGCCGACCCGGGAGCATCCGGGCCTGGCCGGGCGGTGCTCCGTCGACCTGACGGCCAAAGCCCTGGCCGGCTACGACGCCGTGCTGATCGCCACCGACCACGACGCCGTCGACTACGGCCTCCTGTCCGGCTCCGCCCGGCTGGTGGTCGACACCCGCAACGCCATGGCCCGCCGCGGCCTGCCCGGCGACCGGGTGGTCAAGGCCTGACCGTCTCCGGGCGCGTCCTGTGCTGGACACCGGCGGGCCTTGCACCCTAGATGCGCGCCATGGCCGGCAAGACCCTCTACGACAAGATCTGGGATGCGCACCTCGTCGCCGAACAGGACGGCGAGGCGATCCTCTACATCGACCTGCACCTGATCCATGAGGTGACGACGCCACAGGCCTTCGCCGGCCTGCGCGCCAACCGGCGGAAGGTCCGGCGGCCGGACCGCACCCTGGC
>CAIMLY010000209.1 GCA_903842425.1 uncultured Alphaproteobacteria bacterium
CCGCGCGTGTTGAGCATCACCGCCTCGTCGGCGCCGGCCTGATGGGCCTCCCTCAGCGCCATGACGCCGTCGATGTAGGACAGGGTCTTGTGACGTGAAGCCGGGGAGTCCGGGTTGCGGCGCACCGAGGCCGTGGCGAGGCGGACGGGCGTCCCGGCCTCCGGCGCCGGGCTGGCGGTGACCAGAAGGCGGGCGGTGGCGGACGGGTCCCGCGCCAGCCCCCGGGCGGAACGCCCAGCTGTCAGGGTCAGGCGGATGGCGGCTCTTCCCCGGTCCAGGCGGTTCCGGGCGAGGGTTTCCCGGGCGACGGCTTCCAGCCGGTTGGCGTCGGTCGGCGGCGGCAGGCCGAGGGCGGCGGCGGATGCGGCCAGGCGCCTGAAGTGAAGCGCCGCGTGCGCCAGCCCGCCCTCCACCGCCAGGAGGGTCTCGAACAGGCCGTCGCCGAGGGTGAGCCCCCGGTCGTCCGCCGGCAGGACATCGCCGTCCTTGATCCATTCCCCATCCCGCCAGGCGATCATGTCGCCGCCCCGCAGATGGCCTGCAGGAGGCGCTGGGCCTTGGCCTCGGTTTCCAGGGTTTCCGCCTCGGGATCGGAGTCCGAGGTGATCCCGCAACCGACCCTGAAGGCGGCGGACCAGCCCTCCGTCATCTCCCGGCAGGTGGCGGTTCGGATCAGGACGCTGGCGTCGAGTTCCCCGTCCCCGCCGGCCCAGAAGATCGAGCCATAGTCCGCCCCGCGTGGCGACCCTTCGATTTCTCGGATGGCGGTCATGGCCTGGCGCTTGGGGGCCCCGGTAATGGACCCGGCCGGAAAGCAGGCCTCCAGGAGGTCGACGGCGCTCCGGTCCGCCTCCAGCAGGCCTTCCACATGCGAGACCAGGTGGTGGACGTTCGGAAGGGTCTTCAGCTCGAAGAGCCCGGGCGTGCGGACCGAGCCCGGCCGGCAGGCCCGCGACAGGTCATTGCGCATCAGGTCGACGATCATCAGGTTCTCCGCCCGGTCCTTGGGGCTGGCCTGGAGGTCCCGGGCGTGGCGGGCGTCGGCCTCCGGGGTGCCCCCCCGGGGCGCAGTGCCCTTGATGGGACTGGATCGGGCCCTGCGGCCCTCCGGCGAATTGCAGACCCTGACCAGCCGCTCCGGGGAGTTGGAGACGATGGCGCAGCCGGGAAGGCGGACATAGGCGGCGAAGGCGGCGGGGCTCGAACGCGCCAGCCGCCGGAAGAGGTCGAAGGGGTGGTCCCCGTCGCCGAGCCGGCCTTCGAACCGCCGGGAGATGTTGGCCTGGTAGAACTCCCCGCAGGCGATCCTCGCCCGCACGGCCTCGACCTTGGCGCCAAAGGCCTCACGGGGCTCGGCGTCCGCCACCCGTCCTGCACCGGGGACGGGAGCGGGCGGAGGCGGGGCGTCCAGGAGGGCCAGGAGGCGCGCACGGTCCTCCGGCGCGGCGTCTGGCGCCTCGATGAGGTGCACCGCCCGGGCCTCGTGGTCGAAGGCCAGGATCCGGTCGTAGAGGCCCAGTCCCGAGATCGCAGCGGACCCGGGAGCTCCCGGATCGTAGCCAAGGACACCGGCGATCCCGGGACGAAAGGGGCCCGAGCCGGGCGGGGGAAGGCTCCGGTCCAGGCCCTGCAGCCACGCCCTCGCCCGGGCCAGCGCCTCGCCGGCGTCCGTCGCCCGTTCCCGGCGCCGGGGATGGGCGAAGATGGCGCTCCACCGCCCGTCCCCGCCATCGCCCAGGAAGAGGATCGCCAGGGGCTCGTCCCGGAGGGGATGAAAGGCGTCCAGCGGGTGTCGCCAGGGCAGGGGGGGAAGCGGCTCGGCCATCGCGCTCCTAGGTCGTTCCCCACGGAGGACATGGCAAGGCCCGGCCGCCGGTTTTCATATTCATGAGAATAATTCGCATTTACCCGGACGGGGATGGTTGTTAGGAACAACTCGCATTTTCATCTGCGTCTGAGTCCGGCTCTGCATGCCTTCCCGCTTACCCCTCCTTGTCCTCGCGACCCTCGCCTTCGGGGCGACGGCGGCGCGCGCCGATGAGGAACTCGCCCAGGTCTCCCCCCTGATCATTACGGCCCAGGTCGAGGATGGCTACCTGCCCGGCCGGCTGGACACGGCCCTGCGCACCTCAGCCGACCTTCGCGACATCCCGCAGTCCGTCGGTGTGGTGTCGTCCCAGCTGATCCGGGACCAGGCCATGCAGTCCATGGCCGATGTCCTGCGCTACATTCCCGGCGCCACCATCGGCCAGGGAGAGGGGCACCGGGACGCCCCGAGCCTGCGGGGCAACGCCTCCACCGCCGACTTCTTCGTCGATGGCGTCCGGGACGACGTCCAATACTACCGCGACCTCTACAACACCGAGCGGGTGGAGGTGCTCCTGGGCCCCAACGCCATGATCTTCGGGCGCGGCGGCGGCGGCGGCGTCATCAACCGCGTCACCCGGGTCGCAGATGGCCGCCGGCACGTCGGCCTCAGCCTCGAGGGCGGAGACTTCGAGCACCGCCGCATGGTGGGAGACCTCGGCGCGGCCCTGACCGGGGAAGTCTCGGGCCGGGTCAACCTGCTGCACGAGCGCTCCGGCAGCTATCGCGATTTCGTCAACCTCGAGCGCTGGGGGGTGAACCCTTCCCTGACCTACCAGGGCGCCGGGGGCTTTACCGCCACCCTGTCCTTCGAGCGCTTCGTGGACGACCGGACCATCGACCGGGGCGCCCCGTCCTTCCTGGGCCGGCCCCTGGCGATTCCCGTCGGCGCCTACTTCGGAGACCCCACCCAGAGCTGGTCCCGGGTCGAGGCGGACTCGGGCCGGCTCGCCTTCGACATGCCCCTGCAGGGCGACCTGACCCTGCGCCACCGCACGGTCTGGGGCGCCTACGACAAGGGGTATGGCAATGTCTACGCTTCCGGCCCCGCGGTCGCCGACGCCCAGGGACGGCCCTCGACCTATCCCCTGCAGGCCTACCGGAGCTTCACCGAGCGGACCAACCTGTTCAGCCAGACCGACGTCGTCTGGGACCTGGGCGAGGCGGGGGCCCGCCGACGGGTCGTTGCGGGGCTGGAAGTCGGCCGCCAGGAGACCCGCAACCTGCGTGAGACCGGCCGCTTCGGCGGACCGGCCGGCCCCACGACCCTGGCCGGGGTCTCCGTCTCCGATCCGACCCGACGGAACCTGGTGATCGCTTACGCGAACGCCGGATCCGATGGACGCAACTCCGGCGTCGCCGAGGTGGCGGCGATGTTCGGCCAGGTCCAGGCGGACCTCGGTCCGAACGTCCAGCTCATTGCAGGTCTCCGCTACGACGTCTTCAGCCTCGACCTGCGTGACGAGCGGGCGTCAGTCACCGGCCGGCGGGATGTCTCCCGGACGGACCGGATCTGGTCCCCGCGGCTTGGCCTCGTGGTCCGTCCCGTGGAACCGCTGTCGCTCTACGCCAGCTATTCGGTGTCCAGCCTGCCGGCCTCCGGGGACCAGTTCGCCAGCCTGTCCGTCTCCACCGAGAGCCTCAAGCCGGAGTCCTTCCATAACCTCGAGGCGGGCTTCAAGGTCGACGTCGGCCCGCGCCTCATGGCGACCGGCGCGGTCTACCAGCTCGACCGTGAGAACACCCAGGCCCCCGATCCGCTCACCCCGGGGCGCCTGGTCCAGACGGGCGCCCAGAGGAGCACGGGCCTGGAGCTCGGGCTCAGCGGCAAGGTCACCGACCGCTGGGAGACCGTGGCCACCCTGGCGGTCCAGTCGGCCCGGATCACCCGCCAGACCGCCGCGGCCCCGGCCGGACGACGGGCCGCCCTGACCCCCGACTTCACGGCGTCCCTTTGGAACAAGGTCGAGGTCACGCCGCGCCTGTCCGTGGGCCTGGGCGTCATCCACCAGGGCGAGATGGCCGCCTCGATCTCCAACGCCGTGACCCTGCCGGGCTTCACCCGGGTCGACGGGGCGGTCTTCCTGCGGGTGGGCGAGGACTACCGCCTCCAGCTCAATGTCGAGAACCTGGGCGACATCACCTGGTCGCCGACCAGCCATGGCGACAACAACATCCAGCCCGGCGCCCCGCGCACCGTTCGGATCTCGGTCTCCCGGGGTTTCTGAGCCTCAGTAGCCGGGCGGGGGCCGGAACCCGCCGTTCAGGGTCTCGATGAGACCGGCTACGGCCAGGGTCGTCCGGTCGCCCCAGAGCGGCCCGATCACCTGCAGTCCCATGGGCAGGCCCTCGTCGGACAGGGCGACGGGGACCGCCGTGGCCGGCAGGCCGGGCAGGGTCGCCAGGCCGGCCCAGACCAGGTGCCTCAGATAGCCGACCTCGGCGCCGTCCACGGTCAGTTTCCTCGACCCGAGCGGCCCCTCGATGAGGTGGGGAAAAGCGGCGGTGGGCGCAATGGGGGCCAGGAGGACGTCGTGGTCGCCGAAGAACCGGGCGTAGTCCGCGCGCAGCCGGTGCCGGCGCTCGTCGGCGGCCTTCCACTCCTGGTGGCTCGCCGCGTAACCGGGCGACATCGCGGCGTTGAGCAGCTCCCGGTAGAGGGCGTTCTGCGTGGCGAGGTCCGGACCGGGCAGGCCCGGCTCGCACACCTGTGCGCCGGCTGCGGCCAGACGCGCGCCGATCTCCCGGACCGCCGACTTGCAGGCCTTGGAGGTCGGGGCGGCCGGATCTTCCACATGGATGGCGACCCGGAGCCCGCGGGCCGACTGGGCGCGGGGTGAGGCCGGAGGTAGCCGGGCCCCGGGGATGCCGCCGGTGGCGAGGGCGGTCAGGACGTCGAGGCCCAGGCCCAGGTCGGCCACCGAGCGTCCCATCGGCCCGGCCACCACCAGGTCCATCAGGGCGTGGGCCCAGACGGGCGGACGGGGCCCTTCGCCGAAGCGGTCGACGGCGTTCCAGGTGGGCTTGTGGCCGAACACCCCGTTGTAGTGGCAGGGCACGCGGATCGACCCGCCGATGTCGCTCCCCAGTTCCAGGAGCGTCATGCCGGCGGCCAGGGCCGCGCCGGACCCGCCCGAGGAGCCGCCCGCCGTCCGCTCCGGATTCCAGGGATTCCGGCACAGGCCGTGGATGTCGTTGTAGCTCTGGATGTCGCCCCCGAACTCCGGGAGATTGGTCTTGCCGAAGACGATGGCGCCGGCCGCCCGGAGGGCCGCCACCGCGGGCGCGTCAGCCTCGGGGGTGTAGCCGGCGAGGGGGACGTGGCCCGAGGTCGTCACGAGGCCCTTCGTGGCGAAGATGTCCTTGATGGTCATGGGCAGGCCGTGCAGCGGGCCGGTGAGCCGCCCCTGCCGGTGGGCCTCGTCCGCCGCGCGGGCGTCCCTCAGGGCGCCGTCAAGGTCCATGGCCACGACGGCGTTCAGGACCGGATTGAACCTCTCGACGCGCTCCAGCTGGGCGACCAGCAGGGCCTCGCTGGTGATCGCGCCCCGGGCGAGGGCGTCCAGGGCGTCCGTGGCGGTGGCCGTCGAGAGGTCGATCATGGCGTCATTCCATCACGGACTGCAGTTCCGAGACCCGCTCCATGGTCAGCCGGGTGTCGCACCTCAGGCGGGCCGCCTCTTTCGGCAGGGCTTCTGTCGAGACGCCCGCGGCCTCGATGTTGCAGTCCGCAGTCTTCTTTCGGACCCAGGCGCGCTGCAGTTCGAGGAGCTGGCTGCGGGCGGTCTCGGGCAGCGCCTTCCAGAGGGCGTTGATCTGCTGGTTGGCCAGCTTGTTCTCGGCGGCGGCGAGGTCAAGGTCGGCCTTCTGGGCCGCCTCGGTCTGCTTGGCGGCCTCGGCGGCGGCGGTGGCCTCCGCGGCGGCCTGGGCCTGGCTGGCGCCTTCGACCTCCCGTCGCGCCAGGTGCGCGCCCACCACCTGACCAAGGGCGGCGAACATGGGTGAGGCCCCCTCGACCTCACCGTAGATCTTGTCCCGCTTGTCCGTCGGCTGGACGCTGTATTCCAGGTCGAAGGTCACCGCGTCCGCCGACCGCTTGAGCCCGGCCTGCTCCAGGAAGGTGTCCACGTTGGGCAGTTCCAGCAACTTGTGGGTCTCGTCGGCGTCCTGGATGATTGTCAGCGGGATGACGACCTTCGCGGTCCCGGCGCAGAAGCGCTTGGTGCTGTCGGGATCTTCCTTGGTGGTCCGGATGTCCTCGATCAGCACCTTCAGTTCAGCCACGGTCGCCCGGATCTTCGAGGCGGCGGACAGGCGGGTTCCGTCCCCGTTCGCCATCTCAGCCTCTGCGGCCTTTTCGACCTGTTCCCGGACGATGGAGGTGATGACCTCCTTCGAGGACTCGCTTGCGCAATCCGTGGCGGCGACGCCGCAGCCCGACAGAAGGGCGCCGATCGCCATTAGGGGAAGGAGGGTGACAGGCTTCATTCTTTGGGCTCCCAGCCATTTTTCCGGAAGAAGCCTAAGGTCCAGTCGTTAACCGGAGGGAAAAGCCGGGTGGGCGGTCAGCCGGTGCGAAGAATGGCCTTCGCGGAGGCGATGACCACCGTCAGGGCCCCGTCGCGGGGCAGGCCCTGCTCGCGCCGTAGCCGCGACCAGGCCTCGAAGCTGAGCAGCAGGTCGAGGGCTTCCATCCGGCCAGGATCGGCGCAGGCCGCCGGGAGGTCCCGGGCCAGGGCCTGCCTCAGGTTCGCAACCATCGCGGCGTGTCCACGGACGAGGAAGTCCGATCTGTGGCGGTGGGCCGTCGAGGCGTGCTTGAAGGGGAAGATGCGCTCGTAGGCCTCGGCCCGTATCGACGCCAGTTCCACCAGCCGGCTGGCCTCGTCGACCGCCTCCAGGGGTCTGGCGACCAGGTCCGCCAGCTCGCCCTCGATGGTGCGGCTGATCTCGGCATAGAGGCTGTCCATGTCCCGGAAATGCCGGAAGACGGTCCTCAGGCCGACATCGGCCCGGGTGGCGACCCGCTCGGCGCCGGGCGACACCTCCCCCTCGCGCATGAGATCCAGCATGGCCCCGACGATGCGGTCGCGGCTGTCCTGGCCACGCCGCCGCCGTCCGTCCGATTCCTGGGTCTCGCGGGTCATCCCGCCAGAAGAGCCTCGCAGCCTGTTCCGTCAAGGGCCGCATCCACGATCCTCCGGGCGTCCGGGGCGAGGGCGGCGTGCGCGTCCCTCAGCGCCTTCAGGCACTTGGCCTGGTAGGGGAAGGGCTGCTGGCTCCAGGCCTGGCCATCGACCTCTGCGGCGACCTCCGCCGCGCCGGTCGCCACCGCCCGCGCGTTGGCCAGCATGACGGGGGTGTAGACCCGTCCGATCTCACGCAGGATGGCCTTGAAGGTCGGCGGCGGGTTCGCAGCGTCGATCCAGTCTGTCCCGGAGGGCTCCACGCCGGACTGGTCCTCCATCATGCCCACCCAGGCGGTGACCCGCGGGGCGACCGAAAGGGTCAGGGCGGCGGGCGTGGGGTCGAACTCCGCCAGCTGGGTCAGCTGGCCGTAGGTCGCAAAGTCGCTGGCGCCGGGGCGGCGGCCCATCAGGTAGGGCATGACCCTCAGATGGGCCTCGAAGGCCTCCAGGAAGCGACGATAGCTCGCCTCGATGATCGGACCGGTGACGGCGTTGGACCCGACATAGCGGAGCCGGCCGATCTGCCGCTCGGCGACGGCCCGTCCGCGCTCGGCCAGGTCTGCATCCGGGACCGACAGCCCGCGCCAGCAGGGCAGGATGGCCGAGGCCTTGGCGATGTCTGCGGCGTAGGCCCAGCGGTAATGGAACATGGCCTTGGTCAGCCACTCGTCGGCATAGTCCTCGACCAGGGAGTCGAGGAAGGCCAGGGCGGCGTCCCCGGGGATCAGGCTGCGGTCGCCGTGCTCCCGCTCGAACCGGCGGATGAGGGGCGTGGAGTCTGTCACCGCCTCCAGGGCGCCATCGGCGCCGGGCAGGTAGAAGGTCGGCAGCAGGGGCACCTTGGCCCTCGGCAGTTCAGCCAGGGCCGGGTTCGAGACGATGAGGTAGCGGTAGGGGATCCGGCGATAGCGCAACACCGCCAGCATCTTGCGGGTGTAGGGCGATCCGGGGGCGCCGGAGAGGGCGACGGGCTCGGTCATGGCGTGGCTCCTGGTCAGCGAAGGCGGTTGGAGTGGCGGATGTCCGTGGACCCCGCCGGCAGTGAGATCACGTCGCCGTCCCGGCCCACGCGGACCGGACCGCCAAAGATCTTCCGGCTGTCGCCCAGGAAGGGCCCCTCCAGCGCCCGGAGGGGGAGGGGCGGGACGATGTGGGTCAGGAGCAGGTAGCGGACCTTCGCCCGGCCGGCGAGGGCGGCGATGGCCTCCGGGTCTGCATGGTAGTCGGTAATGTCGGCGAAGATCTTCACCAGGTTGGCCCGGCCGGCCCGCTCCGCCGCAGCTTTCTGGAGGCCGACAAGGCGAAGGGACAGGGCCTCGTGGACCAACAGGTCCGCGTTCCTCGCCGCCTGCTCGACGCTGGCGGTGATGTCCGTGTCGCCACTGATGACCACCCGGCGGCCCTTGTACTCCACGGAGTATCCTACGGCCGGGGACACCGGCGTGTGATCCACGGCGAAGGCCCGGATCTTCAGGTCCGGTTCGTCGACGAGGGTGAGCGGCGCCGGGCCGGTCCCGATCGCGAACGGCCGGGCCTCGCCGCCGAAGCCCGCCGGCGGGACCACGTCTTCCCCGTGATGGGCGATCCGGTAGCCCCGGTCCGGGCCATAGGCGGTCATCAGGCCCGCGACCACGGTCTCGACTCCGGTGGGTCCATGGACGGGAAGGGGGGCTTTTGCGCCGCCGCCCGCCCAGTGCTGCAGCATCAACTCGCCCAGACCGTCGATGTGGTCGGAGTGGAAATGGGTCAGGAAGACCCGCTCGACCCGCGCCGGGGCCATGCCCATCAGGGTCAGGTTCCGCACGGATCCTGCGCCGGAGTCGAAGACGAACAGGCGCTCGCCCGCCAGGACCGCCGTGCAGGGGCCGGCCCGGCCGGGGTCCGGCATGGGCGAGCCCGAGCCGCAGAGGGCGACGTGCAGGCCATCGGGAAGCCCGTCGGCGGGGGAGGCGCCGAGGTTGCGGTCCATCGCCCGGGCCATGGCCCGCAGGGCGATCTCCCCTCTCAGGAACCAGGCGCCGGCAAGGGCGAGGACAAGAAGTCCGGCAAGGACCAGGGCGATGCGCTTCAAGGTGGGGGCCTCCCCGTTTGACGCCGCCTGCAGCGGCTTGACCCTGCCCGATGATAATGGCACGGCTATTGTCACTAGTTTCCCCGCCGTGGCGGGCCTGTCAACCAGAACCGGGGCCCTGGTCCCATGCGAGGCTGGAATGGACGTCCTGAGGACCCCTGACGCGTGCTTTGAAGGCCTCGTCGACTGGAACTTCGTCCCCCATTACGCCCAGATCAGCGGGCCCGAGGGCGTCAGCCTGCGGATCGCCTTCGTGGATGAGGGGCCCCGCGACGGCGCCCCGGTGCTGCTGATGCACGGCGAGCCGTCCTGGTCCTACCTGTATCGCAAGATCATTCCCCTCCTGGTCGCCCGGGGCCATCGGGTCCTCGCCCCGGACCTCATCGGCTTCGGCCGGTCCGACAAGCTGGGGGCTCGCACCGACTACACCTACGAGCGTCATGTGGACTGGATGAGCCAGTGGCTCCTCGGCCTCGACCTCAAGGGCGTCGTGCTGTTCTGCCAGGACTGGGGCGGCCTGATCGGCCTGCGCCTGGTCGCCGCCTTCCCCGA
>CAIMLY010000210.1 GCA_903842425.1 uncultured Alphaproteobacteria bacterium
CCGCCGGGCCGGGGTGCGCATCCTGATGGTCACCGGGGACCATCCCCGCACCGCCCGGGCCATCGCCCTCCAGGCCGGGATCGATCCCGGAGAGGTCCTCACCGGCGAGGAGATGGAGCGGTTGGATGCGGCCGGCCTGCGCGAGAGGGTCCGCACCGCCGGGGTCTGCGCCCGGATCCTGCCGGAGCAGAAGCTGCGGCTGGTCCAGGCCCTCAGGTCCGGGGGCGAGGTGGTGGCCATGACCGGCGACGGGGTCAATGACGCCCCAGCCCTTCGCGCCGCCGACATCGGGGTGGCCATGGGCGGGCGCGGGGCCGACGTGGCGCGGGAGGCGTCGGCCCTCGTCCTCCTCGACGACGACTTCGGCGCCATCGCCAGCGCCATCCGGACCGGCCGGCGGATCTGGGACAACCTGCGCAAGGCCATGGGCTTCATCGTCGCCGCCCACATCCCCATCGCGGGGCTGGCCCTGCTGCCCCTGCTGACAGGCATGCCGATCCTGCTGGGGCCCCTGCACATCGCGGTGATCGAGATGATCATCGATCCGGTCTGCGCCCTGGTCTTCGAGGCGGAGACGGACGAGGGCGACGTCATGCAGCGCCCGCCGCGTCCGCCGGAGACCACCCTCTTCTCGCTTCCCCTGGTTGGCTGGGCGGCGGTCCAGGGCCTGCTTGTCCTCGCCGTCTCGGCGGGCCTGACGATCGCCCTTCACCAGGCGGGCGCCGGGGAGGGCGAGGTCCGCGCCGCCGCCTTCCTGTCCCTCGTCCTCGGCATCCTCGCCCTGATCCTGGTCAACCGCAGGTTCAGCGCCTCCCTCGCCTCGGCGGTGCGCCGGCGCAATCCGGCCCTGGCCGTCGTCCTGGCTGTGGTGGCCGGCGTCCTGGCCGTCGCCCTCTTCCTGCCGCCCGCGGCGGGCCTTTTCGGGTTCTCGCGACCCGGACCCTGGACCTTCGCCGCCGCCGGCGCAGCGGCCCTCGTCGTGCTCCTGGTCCTGGAGCGCCTCAAGCCTGCCTGGTCGGTCCGCCTTGCGGGCTAGCGTCGCGCAGGGACTCCCCCGCGGGGGAGCAATTAGAGCGCCCTAATTCCTCCCCATCAGGGGGAGGTGGACCGCGCAGCGGCCCGGAGGGGGTCAGCTGAAGCGCCTTTGACCCCCTCGCCGCTGTCCTGATCCCCGTAGCTCGGGAATCCTGGCTCCCGCGCCCTAGCGCCGCTTGCGGGCCTCGAGGGCCGCACGAACCCGGTCAGACGCCTCATCCAGCCCCTGCTGGGCGCCCGCTGCGGCGCCCCCGATGACGCGGCCGACGTCGTCAAAGCTCCAGTGGTCGTAACGATAGCTTGGGCCGAACTGGGTCTGGGCGCGCCTCTGCTGCTTGGTGAGCTTCGCCGTGGGACCGAGCTTCGCCTCCACGATCTTGCCCCGGGTGGTCTGATGATCGGTGAAGGTATGCCCGCCGCCTTCCAGGTCCAGGCGTCGCCCGTGCTTGATGGGTATATCCCCTGACAGCAGCGTCTTTCCGTCCGACATCCGCTCCCTGATGATACCCTTGGAACGGGCGGGGAGCGTGCTGACGACCCGGGCTCCCCTGATGGTGGCCCCAGCCGCCGTCGCTGCGGTCATGCCCAGCTCACCCACGGCCGTCGCGATCGGCCTTTCCCGACGATAGATCTCATCCTGGCGGAGTTCATCCTGATAGAGGCGGCCATAACGCGTCAGGAAGTCGCCTTCCCCGCCCTTGCCGAAGACGGCATTGGCCCCGGCCGCCAGATTGTCCGCGAGACCAAAGGTCGCCGTGTTGGCCCCTGACCGCATCACCGCATCTACGGTCGTAAGTCCTTCCAGGAGGCCGCGGCGCACCTCTGCCCCGAGGGCGACGAGGTCCGCAGTCGTGGCTGCAGGAAGATTTGCCCCTGTCCGGGTGGACTCAGCCCAGGCCATGCGCCCCAGGCTCTCATCCTCCTGTTGCCGGCGTCGGCGCGCCTCGACGCTTTCCGCTTTCGCCGCACCCTTGCTCCGCGTGTCCATCCGCATCTCCTGACAGTGAGACTGGACACTAACCCGGAGGCCCCTGCCGATAAGAACAAAAAAGGAACAATTCTGGACCCGGGTCCAACTGCCGGGTCAGCGTCTGCCGAACAGACGCGCCAGCAGGCCGGGCCGAGCGCCAGTCCTGCCGGATGGGGCGGCGCCGGAGGGGCCTGGGGCCCCGGACGCGACATGCTCGGCCATCTTCATCATGTCCTTTCGCGTCACCGAGAGGACGGTGAGGTCGACCTGGTCGCTGAAGTTGTCGACGTCGAGCCCGCAGACGCTGGCCACCAGTTCCGTTGGTACGCTGAAGATGTAGTCCGCATCGTCGAGTTTGCGGAGTTCGGCGAGGAGCCCGTCACGGATGTCCTCGAGGGCGGCAGGGGGCTCGCCCCAGACGTCGAGGTGCTCCATCCCATGGTTGGGGTCATGCTGGACGGACCAGGCGAGTTCTCCGGCCTCGGCCCCGAAGGCGCCGCTGATCATGACATGCTCTTCGAGGTAGAGGCCGACGGCGACGCCCCCCTGCGCGGCGGCGCAGACGCGCTCGCGACTGGCGAAGCGGTGGTCGTCGCTCATGACGAAGCGCCAGTCGCCCAGGTCGAACCTGATGAACCCCGCCGGCGGCGGGATGGGCTCGGCCCTGAGGGTCTTTCCGTCGGCGGACAGGCCGAGGGCCGAAAGGGGGTCTGACCCCTTCGTCGCGATGAATGAGAGGGACAGGCCCATGGGACTTCCTTTTCGCAGGCGGTCCGGCCTCGCGGCGGCGACCGCCGGCTCAGGCCCCGGATCCAGGTTGAAGATGCACAGGAAAGCAGGAAGGCGCCGGTCCCGGGCCTCCCGGGACAACAGGTCCCGGCCCCATGACGAAGGTCCCCTGGGGCGAAATCATGTCCGCCCAGGGGCGGGACCGGGGCTTTCCGCCCCCGCAGGGTCAGGCCGCCCCGGCGAAGGTCCAGCCCAGCTCTTCCCCGGCGTGGAAGGGGACGAGGTCGGCCGCGGCCAGCGCCAGCTTTTCCGGGACCCGGGTGGCGCGGCGCTCGAGGACGACCCTGTCGGGGTTGAGCGGCAGGCCGTAGAAGCGCGGGCCGTTCTCCGAGGCGAAGGCTTCCAGGCGGTCGAGGGCGCCCTCCTCCTCGAACACCGTCGCATAGCTCTCCAGGGCGAAGGGGGCGTTGTAGATGCCCGCGCAGCCGCAGGAGGATTCCTTGTCGCCCACCGGGTGTGGGGCGGAGTCCGTGCCGAGGAAGAACTTGGCCGACCCGGAGGTCGCCGCCCGGCGCAGGGCCAGCCGGTGCGGCTCACGCTTGGCGACCGGCAGGCAGTAGAAGTGCGGCCGGATCCCGCCCTCGAACATGGCGTTCCGGTTGATCGCCAGGTGATGGGGGGTGATGGTCGCGGCGATGTTCGGGCCAGAGGCCTCCACGAAGGCGACGGCGTCGGCGGTGGTGATGTGCTCGAACACCACCTTGAGGGCCGGGAAGTCGGCGATCAGGCCCTTGAGGACCCGCTCGATGAAGACGGCCTCCCGGTCGAAGATGTCGACCTCGTGGTCGGTGACCTCGCCGTGGATCAGCAGGGGCATGCCGATCCTCTGCATGGCCTGCAGCACGCCATGGATGTGGCGCACGTCCGTCACGCCCGCCGCGGAATTGGTGGTGGCGTGGGCCGGATAGAGCTTGCAGGCGGTGAAGACGCCCTCGGTAAAGCCGCGCTCCACCTCGCCGGGATCGAGGCCGTCGGTGAGGTAGCAGGTCATCAGCGGTGTGAAGCCAAGCCCAGGATCCACCGCCGCCAGGATACGCTCGCGGTAGGCCCGGGCGGCCGCGACCGTGGTCACCGGCGGCTTGAGGTTGGGCATGACGATGGCGCGGGCGAACTGCCGCGCCGTGTGGTTGACCACCGAGGCCAGCATGGCGTCGTCGCGCAGATGGACGTGCCAGTCATCCGGGCGCCGAAGGATCAGTCGCCCGGTTTCGGCTGCGGCGCGTACGGCGGTCTCAGGTGACGGCATGGACATGACTCTCCGAAGCGGTTCCCCCGGCCCGCATCATGGACCAGGGGGCGGCGCGGACACAGGGGAATTGAAGGCCGGATATGCGCCAGGGCGATGGGCCGGCACAAGGCCATGGATCGTTCCCGCCGGCGCCGGTATGACGGGGCCGCAAAGCCGCATCGGAGACTGGATGGCCCGCCTCAAACGCTTCCTGCCCCTGCTCCTCCTCCTGGCGGGCGCCGTCGCCATCTTCGCCAGCGGCGCCGGCCAGTACCTGAACCTGGACGCCCTCCAGGCGCATGAGGCCGCGCTTCGGGCCTTCGTCGCCCGGCAACTGCCCCTGGCCCTGCTGGCCTTCATCGCGGTCTACGCCCTGGCCACCGCCGTCAGCCTGCCCGGCGGCACGATCCTGACCCTGGCCGGCGGCTTCCTGTTCGGGACCTGGGTTGGCGGCGCAGCCACTGTGGTCGGCGCCACCCTCGGCGCCATCCTGGTGTTCTACGCGGTGAAGACGTCCTTCGGGGCGGCCCTTCGCGAGCGCGCCGAGGCCTCGGGCGGCCGGCTCAAGGCGGTGATCGACGGGGTCCAGGAGGGGGCCTTCGGCTACATCCTGACCCTGCGCCTCATCCCCCTGGCGCCCTTCTGGCTGGTCAACGTGGCCGCCGCCCTGGCCCACGCCCCCCTGCGGGCCTACGCCCTGGCGACCTTCCTGGGCATCATGCCGGCCACCTTCATCTACAGCGGGATCGGCGCCGGGATCGGCGAGATCCTCTCCCGCGGCGGGACCCCCGACCTCGGGGTCATCTTCTCGCCCAAGGTCTTCCTGCCCCTGGTGGCCCTCGGTCTCCTGACCCTGGGCGCCACCCTCTTCCAGCGCCTCCGGGCCCGCTCGGGGAAGACCCTGTGACCCAGACGATCCAGGCGGACATCGCCATCATCGGCGCCGGGTCCGGCGGCCTCTCCGTCGCCGCGGGCGCCGCCCAGCTGGGCCTGAAGGTCGTTCTCTTCGAAAAGGGCGAAATGGGGGGCGACTGCCTGAACTACGGCTGCGTGCCTTCCAAGGCCCTGATCGCCGCGGCCTCCGCCGCCCATGAGGCGCGCAGCGACGGGGGTCTCGGCGTCACCGCCGGCCCGGTCGAGGTCGACTTCGCCCGGGTCATGGCTCACGTCCACGAGACCATCCGGACCATCGCCCCGGTCGACAGCCAGGAGCGCTTCGAGGGCCTCGGCGTCCAGGTGGTCCGCGAGGCCGCCCGCTTCGTGGACGCCCGCACCGTCGCCAGCGACAGCGTCCGCGTCGCCGCCCGCAAGTTCGTCATCGCCACCGGCTCCCGGGCCTCCGTTCCCCCCATCCCGGGACTGGACGCCACGCCCTACCTTACCACTGAGACCGTCTTCGAGCTCACCGCCCTTCCAGAGCGCCTGATCGTCCTGGGCGGGGGTCCCATCGGGGTCGAGCTCGGACAGGCCTTCCGCCGGCTGGGCTCGGCGGTCGTGATCATCGAGGCCGATGATATCCTGGGCCGGGAGGATCCCGAGGCCGCCGGGGTCGTGCGCCGCCAGTTGCTCGCCGACGGGGTCGAACTCCTGGAGCGGCACAGGGTGGTCCGTGTCGAGCCGGGCCCCGTCCTGGTCGCGAAGTCAGGGGACGATGAGGTCCGGATCTCCGGATCGCATCTCCTTGTCGCGGTGGGCCGAACCCCCTCTCTTGAGGGGCTGGACCTGGAGGCCGCCGGGATCGCCCACGACCGGCAGGGCGTGCGCACCGACCGCTCCCTTCTCACCACCAACCGCCGGGTCTTCGCCATCGGCGACGTCGCCGGGCGGGGCCAGTTCACCCACCTGGCCGGCGCCCACGCCTCCCTGGTGGTTCGGCGGGCCCTGTTCGCCCTGCCGGTCAACGCCGACGCCCTGCAGGTTCCGCGGGTGACCTACTGCGACCCCGAGGTGGCCGCGATCGGCCTGGGCGAGGCCGAGGCGCGCCGGCGCCACGGGGCGGATTTCCGCATCCAGGTCTTCGAGTTCGCCGAGAATGACCGGGCCCAGGCCGAGGGCGACGTCCGCGGTTTCGGCAAGCTCGTCACCACCGCCCGCGGCAAGGTCCTGGGCGTCACCCTGGTGGGCCGCCATGCCGGGGACCACATCCACCTCTGGTCCCTGGCCCTGGCCTCGGGACTGAAGCTCAGCCAGATGACCGGGATGATCGCGCCCTATCCGACCCGCGGCGAGATCAGCAAGCGCCTCGCCGGCCAGTTCTACACCCCGGCCCTGTTCTCCGGCCGGACCCGGAAGCTGGTGTCAGTCCTCAAGCACTTCGCCTGAGGCCGCCCTCAGCCGGTCGAGGAACCCCAGGTCGAGGCGCCGCTTGAGGGCCAGGGCCGCCCGGCCCTGGCTCCACAGGCCGCCCCGCAGGGCCAGGCCTGTCCCGTCGCCCAGGTCCAGGATGGACAGCCAGCGCGACTGCGGGACATAGGCCCGCATCCGACTTCCGGTCCCCAGCGCCGCCAGGTTGCGGACGAGGACCGGTGCGGCCTGGACCCCGAAGACGCCGGCCGCCGGGCGGGGCGCGCCGGCGATCACTGCGCAGTCCCCGACGGCGAAGATGGCCGGGTCCGCCGCCGTGCGCAGGGTGGGCTCCACCTCCAGCCGTCCATCCGACGACAGGGGCAGGCCGAGGGCGGCGATCACTGGCGGCGCCCTCAGGCCCGTGGCCAGCACCAGGAGGTCGCAGGGCAGGGCGCGGCCGTCCGACAGGACGCAGGTCCCTGGCCCCCGGCCCGACACCTCGCCCGCCGTCAGCCTGACCCCGCGGCGCCCCAGGGTGGTCGTCAGCCGGGCCAGGGCCCGGGGCGGCGCCCAGTCCGGGGTCGACCGGTGGACGAGGCGAAGGTCCGGCCGAACGCCGTTCCGCTCCGACAGGCCGGCGAGGGCGGCGGCGACCTCGAACCCCGCCGGCCCGCCCCCCGCCACCACGATGGCCGGGCTCTCGCCCCGCGCGCCGATATGGGCCTCCACCTCCCCCCTGAGGGCGATGAGGCGGGCCAGGGGCTTGACCGGCCAGACGGTGCTGTCGCCACCGAGCCCGCCCGGAATATCCGTGACGCTGCCCACATTGAAGGAGACCGCGTCGTAGCCGAGCTCCTGGCCGTCGGACAGGCGCAGTCGCCGGGCCGCCCGGTCGACCGCCGTCACCTCCGCCGGGATGTGCGGGACCCCGAAGCGGGCGGCGAGGGCGGCGACGTCCAGGCGGGCCCGCGAGGGGGGAAGGGCGCCGGACAGGACGGCGGTCGCCAGGCCCGAATAGTAGAAGGCCGGGGGTGCGACGAGGACAGGCTCGATCCCGGCCGCCCTCAGGTCTCCGGCGCGCTGCAGGACCTGCAGGTGGGCGTGTCCGGCCCCCGCCAGGACGACGCGTACGCGCGTCACCTGCGAGGCGGCTAGGGCGCCGCCGCCCGGACCTTGAGCCCCGCCAGGAAGGCCTCGATGCGCTTGGCGTTCGCCCCGATGTCGCTCAGGCCGACCCGCGAGGTGGAGCGGACGTCCACGACCGACCCCCCTGTGGCCGAGGGCCTGATGCGGACGGCGACGTCATCCTTGAACCCGAACCAGAAGGTCTCGGCCGTCGCCTCGACGATCCCGGCGGCGGGATCGGCGCCCACCACCGTCCAGCCCTGCGCCCTGGCTTCGGCTTCCGCGGCGGCGGCGGCCTTGGCCGGGGTGGCGGCAAGGGTCAGGGGGCGCACGGCGGGATAGGCGTCATGGCCGACCTGGCCGAGGGTCTTGCCAGCGATCCCGGCGAAGGCGGGCCCCGAATAGGCCTTCAGGCTGCCCATGGGGGTGGTCAGGGCCTCCACCGGATTGGCCTGCACGGCCTGCCGCGCCGACATGACCGCCGCAGAGAAGACCGGCGGGTCGACGATGTTGGTGGCCACGTCATGGATCGGGGGAATGCCCGCCGACTTCCTCTGGACCGAGACCAGGAAACCCAGGGCCAGGACGGGGACCAGCAGGCCCACCAGGGCCATCTTCAAGCCGGTGCGCGGCTTGCGGACCAGGCTGGCGACGAGGGCGACCAGGCCCAGGATGAGGGTGATCCCGATCAGCGGCAGGCCCAGCTGGACGATCATCTTCAGGAGGCCGACCTGCCAGGGCCAGAGGCCGAACTTCACCCCCAGGGCGGCGACCATGAAGTAGACGGGCAGGAACAGCGACAGGGCCATTGAGGCCCGGGCCAGCATCAGTCTCATCGGGGCGTCCTCGTCATGTCGGCGGCCGGCGCCGCAGGGAATTTTCAGGGATCATCGAAACACACGCCAGGCGATCACGCTACGCTGGATCACGGTCAGCAGGCAGATGCCGGCGAAGATCGAGGCGACGACGGGGAAGCCGGCGGGCCACAGGCAAATCAGCACGAAGGCCAGGAGGGTCTCGGCGCCCTCGGCAAGGCCGGTGCTGTAGAAGAAGCTCTTCAGGCCATGGGCCCGGGTCTCCAGGCCGCGCTTGGCCGCCAGCGCGGCGTAGGCCAGGAAGCTCACCGCCGTCAGGGTGAAGGTCGCCACAAGCATCAGGGCGAAGGGCAGGTTCCCCGGCGCGGCGAAGCCGAACCCCAGGGGGACGGCCAGGTAGAAGACATAGTCGCAGACGATGTCGAGATAGCCGCCGAAGTCCGTGGGTCGACTGGCCCGGGCGATGGCGCCGTCCAGGCCGTCCAGCAGGCGGCTGGCGAGGACCAGGGCTAGCCCCGCAAGCGGCTGGCCCAGGCCGATGGCCAGACCGGCCAGGGCGCCGCAGGCCGCGCCTGCAAGGGTCACCTGGTTGGCGCTGACCCCCCGGCGCGCGAGGACCGCGCCCATCCGGTCCAGGGCGGGATTGATCAGGGGGCGAAGGCGGGCGTCGAACATGGCGGTCAGCGGACCAGGGTCACCAGGCCGATTACCGCCCCGGTCATGGCCGAGGCCATGTTCCCGGCGACCCAGGACTTCATGCCAAGCCCCGCGGCCTCCGCCCGGCGGGACGGCGCCAGGGTCCCGATGGTCGAGACCAGGAGGCCGACGCTGGCCAGGTTGGCCACCCCGCACAGGGCGTAGGTCACGATCAGCTGGCTGCGAGGATCCAGGCTCCCGGCCGGCAGGGCCGCCAGGTCCATGTAGGCGACGTACTCGTTCAGGATGGTCTTGGTCCCCATGAGGGCGCCCGCCTGGGGCGCCTGGTCCCAGGGCACGCCCAGGGTCCACATCAGGGGCGCGAACAGCCAGCCGAAGATCCGCCGCAGGCTCAGGGGCTCGCCCTGCACCGCGGGCGCGAGGGCCAGGACCTGGTCAGCGAGGGCCACGAGGGCGAAGATCACGATGATCATGCCGATCACCGCCAGGAACAGCTGCACCCCGTCCATGGTCCCGCGGACGATGGCGTCGATGCTGCTGTCGTAGCGCAGGCCCGTCTCCTCGACCGAGGCCTCCGTGGCGGCGGCGCCCGGCACCATCAGCCGGGCGACCAGGATCGCCGCCGGCAGGGAGATCAGGGACGCCGAGATCATGTGGCCCACGGCGTCGGGGACCGACTTCGAGAGGGTCTGGGCGTACAGCACCAGGATGGCGCCCGAGATCGTCGCCATCGCCAGGGTCATGACTGCGAAGAGTTCCGACCGGCTCATCCTCTCGAAGTAGGCGCGCACCACCAGGGGCGCCTCGACCACCCCGAGGAAGATGCTGGCCCCGCTGCTCAGCCCCACCACCCCGCTGACGCCCAGGGTGCGGCGCAGGGCCCAGGACAGGCCGGCGACGATCCTTGACAGGACGCCCCATTGCCAGAGCAGGGCCGCCAGGGCCGAGTAGACGATGATCAGGGGCAGGATCTGGAAGGCGATGATCACGGGCGACGCAGCGCCTTCCCTGAGCGCGAAGGGCGCCGGCGCGCCGCCGGTGTAGCCGAACATGTAGCTGGAACCGACCAGGGTGGCCTTCTCGATCGCCGCCACGGCATGGTTGGCGAGGCCGATCACGGACCAGACGAAGGGGACCCGCACCACCACCAGGGCGACGACGACCTGCAGGAGCAGGGCGCCGAGGATCCACCTGATCCCCGGCCGTCCGCGCCGGTCCTCCGACAGGGCCCAGGCGCCCAGCGTAAGGATTGCGACGCCGATCAGGCCCTGTAGCTGCTGGAAGATCTCCGTGACCACCGCCATGCCGTCCTCCCGCGTCCCTTGAGGCCTGCATACGCCCGACCGCCGCCCTTCGGGAACCGGAATCCGCCAGGAGGGTCCGGTGCAACGGGCTTGATCTTCCCTCGCCGGGACGAGAGGGTCGCCGGGAACGCACGGGGAGGAATGACCATGGCGGGCTGGGACGGACGCGGACTGGTGAACACGGGCTGGCTGGCGGACCACCTGGACGACCCCGGCGTGCGCATCTTTGACGCCACGGTCCACCTGCGTCCCGCCCAGCCTGGCCCCTACCGGGTGGAGAGCGGGCGGGCGGACTACGAGGCGGGACATATCCCCGGCGCGGCCTTTCTCGACCTGGCCCGGGACCTGTCAGACCCCACGGCTCCCCTTGGCTTCACGCGGCTGAAGGGCGAGGCCCTGGCGGCGGCCCTGGGCGCGGCGGGGATCGACCCCGGCCTGAAGATCGTCTGCTACAGCACCTCCACGCCCATGTGGGCCACCCGCCTCTGGTGGGTCCTGAGGGCGGCGGGCTTCACGGAGGTCGCCGTCCTCGACGGCGGCTTCGCCCGCTGGACGGCCGAGGGCCGCGCCGTCGAGGCCGGGACCCGGACCTATCCGGCAGGCCCGGTCCGCATCGCCGAGCGCCCGGGCGCCTGGGCCGACCGACAGGACGTCCTGGCGGCCATCGACGACGG
>CAIMLY010000211.1 GCA_903842425.1 uncultured Alphaproteobacteria bacterium
TCTGATGGTCATGAGGGGCCTTGCGGAAGACAACATGCTAGCGCGATTCCGGAGCCGTCGCCCGACCGTCCTGAGACCGTCCCGGGAGCGTCCCGGCGCCCGGCGGCCCCTCGTCGTCCTGGGGGTCGCCCTGACCGTCGCCCTTACCTTAGGGCGCCCCGTCCCCCTTGCGGCCCAGGACCTGCCCCCGGACCCCGACGCCGACCTCATCGAGGAACTGGTCGTCACCGCCCGTTTCCCGGGTCCGGCCTTCTGGCGGGTCAGCCGGGGCGAGGCCCGGGTCTGGGTCCTGGGGGTCCCCTCCCTGGCCCCCAAGCGGCAGGTGTGGGAGCGCCAGCTGTTCAGCCGCTACCTCGCCGCCTCAGACCGGGTCATCCTGCCCTTCAACGGGCTGAAGGTGCGGCTCGCAGGGAGCCCGGCGGCGGCGCTGGGCTATATCCGGCTGAGGTCCGGCCAGCCCTTCGAGGCGGGTCTTCCGCCAGGCGGGGCGGCCCGGTTCGCCTCCGCGCGTGAGCGCCTGGGCCAGCCCGCCGCGCGCTACGCCGTCAACCACCCCCTGGCGGCCGGGCTCATGCTGCACAATGACTGGCTGGAGGCCCACGCCCTCACCACGACCGACCCCGCCAAGCTGATCCGCCAGCTGGCGCGGGACGGGGGAAGGGCCGTGGTCCAGAGGACCTACGACCTCGGACCCCTGCTGGGCGACCTGGCCCGGACTCCGAGGTTGGCCGGCGAGGCCTGCCTGGAAGCGGTGCTGGACGAGGTGGAGGCGGGTCCCGGGGCGATCCAGGCGGCGTCTCGCGCCTGGGCCCGGGGCGACGTGGCCGGCGCCCTCGCCGCGGAGCGGACCTGGGAGCGCTGCATCGCCGCCACGCCGGGCGCCCAGGCCTTCGACGCCCGTTTCAAGGCGGACATGTCGGGCGACATCCGAAAGGCCTTGTCCGGCCCGGGCGTGCGGATCGCGGTCGTGCCCCTGCGGCCCCTCCTGTCCGAGGGCGGGGTCCTGGACCGGCTGCGCCGGGAAGGATTCACGGTGGAGACGCCTGACGACATCCGCGCGGCGGATGAAGCCGCGGACGCTACAGACCCGGGATCTTGATCCGCGAGCTGCGTTCCCGGGCGATGACCACGGTCTTGTCGCCGATCAGCGACTTGATCCGGGCCTCCTCGGCGGCGGGGTCGATGGGGGCGGGCGCATTGTCCGCCTCGGCCGCGACGGCGGCGGGGCTGCGCGGCTCGCCCGGCTTCCAGAACATCACCTTGTTGGCGAAGCTTTCTTCCTTGTGGGCGATGTCGCCGTTCTCGTCGTCGACGACGAAGCGGATGAGCGGGTCGGCCTTGTCGCCGCCGGCCTTGGCCACCAGCAGCTTCTCGCCGTCCGAGCGGTTCTCGGCGAGGGAGCGCCCGATCAGGGCGTTGCGGGCGGCGCTCTCGGGCTGCAGTTCCTGCGGGCGGGGCTGGCCGGGCGCCGGCGGGCGCAGGGCGAAGTCGGGCGGCACCACCAGGGGCGCCTTTGAGACGACGCGGAACTCATCGGGGGTAACCTTGGTCATGCCCAGGGCCTGGCGCGTCGACTGGCAGCCGGAAAGACCGGTCGCCCCGGCCAGGACGGCGATGACCGCGATGTGTTGGAACTTCATCAAGACACGGCTCCTCGGGCCGCCCCCGGCCACGCCCTCCAGATAGCGCAAAGCCCGCCGAGCGCCAACCGCCTGTGGACCGCCCCGCCCCGTTCGTCGCAGACCCCCTCCGGCCCGCTCCGCGGTCCACCTCCCCCTGGGGGGGGGAATGACAGAGCCAATTGCTCCCCCAAGGGGGAGCTGTCAGCGCAGCTGACTGAGGGGGTCAACGGCGGTTCCGGGGAATCGGGCGGGCCTATCGGGCCGGAGGGGTCTCGCGGCGGAAGGAGTCCGCGAGCATCAGCATGACGCCGATGGTGATGGCGCTGTCGGCGACGTTGAACACCCAGGGGAAGACGCCGAGGGCGCTGACATCCACGAAGTCCACCACCGCGCCGAACCGCGCCCGGTCGATGGCGTTGCCCACGGCGCCGCCGATGATCAGGCCCAGGGACACCCCCAGCAGTCGCCGGTCGGCCTTCCGGGCCCAGGCGGCCAGGGCCAGGGCCACGGCCAGGGCGAACAGGGTCAGCCCCCAGCGGACCAGGTCATGCCGGGCCTGGAGGAAGCCGAAGCTGACCCCCTCGTTCCAGACCATGGTGAAGCTCAGCGGCCCCAGGACCGGGACGGACAGGCGCAGGGGAAGGTCGAGACCGTAGAGGATCCAGGCCTTCACCGCCTGGTCCACCGCCAGCACGGCGGCGGCGAGGCCCAAGGCCAGCCGGCCGGCCGGCGTGAGGCCCATGCCCGGCTCAGCCACGGGCGGCGTCCCAGGCGGCCACCGCCTCGGCGTCCCGCAGGGACAGGTCCGGATAGCGCGGGTCCTGGCCCACCTCGGGCAGGATCCGCCAGGAGCGGGCGCACTTTCGGCCCTCGGCCTTGCGCGGCTCGACGCTCACGCCGGGGACCTCGGCCAAGGCGAAGGCGCCAGCCGGACCCGGTCCGCCGACCAGGGTCGCCTGGGAGGTGCGGAAGACCTCGGCCGGGTCGAGGCCCTCGAAGGCGGCGAGGAGGTCGGCATCGTTCACATGCACCACAGGCGCGGCCTCCAGGGGCCCGCCCAGGCGCTTCTCTCGCCGCTCGGCCTCCAGGGCGCCCATGACCGCGCGGGTCACGGCCTGGACCTTCGCCCAGCGCGCGGCCTCGGCCGGATGGCTCCAGGCGGCGGGGGTGTCGGGGAAGATCCGCAGGCAGTTGGAGCCGGCCTCGGGGAAGCGGGTGGTCCAGGCCTCTTCCATGGTGAAGGGGATCAGGGGCGCCAGCCAGATGGTCAGGCGCTCGAAGACGAGGTCCATCACCGTGCGGGCCGCCCGGCGCGTCAGGCTGTCGGGCTGGTCGCAGTAGAGGGCGTCCCGGCGGATGTCGAAGAACAGGGCCGACAGGTCGGTCTGGCAGAACTCGGTCAGGGGCCGGGCCA
>CAIMLY010000212.1 GCA_903842425.1 uncultured Alphaproteobacteria bacterium
AAGTTCGCGGAGATCGTCCGGCAGTTTCCCGAGGTCGTCGAGTGCTACCTGACCACCGGGGATTGCGACGCCCTGCTGCGGATCGTGACGGCGGACCTGAACACCTACTGGCGGTTCCAGGCGGACCACCTGACCCGGATCCCCAGCGTCCAGAGCGTCAAGACCGACGTGCCGATGGAAACCCTCAAGCGCAGCTTCGAACTGCCGATTCCCTGAATCCCCCGCAGTCCGGGCCCCGGCGCGCCGCCGTATCGGCAGGTCAGACGGTGACCTGGGCGCCCATCTCGACCACCCGGCCCGGCGGGATCCGGAAGAAGTCCGTCGGGTTGGCGGCGTTGCGCATCAGGAAGATGAACAGCTTGTCCTGCCAGAGGGGCATGCCCGAGCTGGCGGACGGCACCACAGAGCGACGGCCCAGGAAGAAGCTGGTGGCCATGATGTCGAGCTTCAGCCCCTTCTGCCGGCACAGGGTCAGGGCCTTGGGGATGTTCGGGCTCTCCATGAAGCCATAGGTCACGGTCAGCTTCCGGAAGTCGTCGTTGACGGGATCGATCCGGATGCGGTCCTCGTCGCGGACCCTGGGCGTCTGGGCGGTGATCACCGTGAGGATGATGTTCCGCTCATGCAGCACCTTGTTGTGCTTGAGGTTGTGCATCAGGGCGACCGGGGCGACGTCCGGGTCCGAGGTCAGGAAGACGGCGGCGCCCGACGCCCTGTGTGGCGGCCGGGCCTGCAGCATGTCGGACAGCTCGGAGAGGGCGACCGAATCCTGTCGCGTCTTCTCGGCCAGGATCCGCGTCCCCCGGTGCCAGGTCCACATGATCACCACCATGAGGGCGCCCGCCACGAGGGGCAGCCAGGCGCCCTGGGGCAGCTTGAGCAGGTTGGAGGAGATGAAGACCAGGTCCAGGGCGCCGAAACCCGCCGCGGCCAGGATGGCGAGCCAGAGGGGCTTCTTCCAGAGATGCCGGATGATCACGAAGAACAGCAGGGTGTCGACGAACATCGAGCCGGTCACGGCGATGCCATAGGCCGCCGCCAGCTTCGAGGAGGTCTGGAAGGTCACCAGCAGCAGGATGACGCCGACCATGAGGAAGGTGTTCACCTGGGGCACGTAGATCTGGCCGGCCTGGGTCTCGGAGGTGCGGCGGATGTCGATCCGCGGCAGCAGTCCCAGCTGGACCGCCTGCTGGGTCATGGAGAAGGCCCCGGTGATCACAGCCTGGCTGGCGATCACGCTGGCCGCGGTCGCCATCAGGAGGACCGGCCAGTAGACCAGGGTGGGCACCATGCCGAAGAAGGGGTTCTCCCGCATCTCCGGATGGGCCAGCACCATGGCCCCCTGCCCCAGGTAGTTCAGAAGGAGCGAAGGCAGGACGAGGACCAGCCATCCAGCCTGGATCGGCGCCTTCCCGAAGTGGCCCATGTCCGCATAGAGGGCCTCCGCCCCTGTCACGGCCAGGAAGACGCTGCCCAGGATGACGAAGCCGACGAAGCCGTTGTTCAGCAGGAAGATCACGCCGTAGTGCGGCAGCAGGCCCCTCAGGACGTCGGGGCTGTCGAAAATGTGATAGAGGCCGAGCCCGCCGAGGATCAGGAACCAGGCTGCGGTGATCGGCCCGAAGGCCCGGGCGATGCTGGCCGTCCCCCGGGACTGGACCAGGAAGAGCGTCACCAGGATGACGCCGGCGATGGGCAGGACAAGCCCTCCGAGCTCGGGGCTCACCCCGGGGGCGTCCCGGAGACCTTCCACCGCGCCAAGGACCGAGATGGCCGGAGTGATCACGCCGTCGCCGTAGAACAGGGCGGCCCCCGCCATGCCGAGCAGAAGGACCATGCCGGACCTGCGGTTCAGGGCGCGTTGCGCCAGGGCCATCAGGGCCAGGGTCCCGCCCTCGCCCTTGTTGTCCGCGCGCATGATCAGGGCGACGTATTTCAGCGTCACCACCAGGATCAGGGCCCAGGTGATCAGGGAGACCACGCCAAGGACGGACAGCTCTGCGGAAACGTCGGCGCGCGAGTGCGCCAGGGCTTCGCGCATGGCGTAGAGCGGACTGGTGCCAATGTCGCCGAAGACGACCCCGAGGGAGCCCACGGCCAGGGCCATGAAGCCCTCCGGCCGGCCGTGTTGGGCGTCCGCGGGCGCATTGGGTGCGCCGCCGGTAGACTCGGCCGGTTCCGCCATGACTGTCCCCGAAGGATCTGCGCCCCGCCCTGAGGGCCCAATGCCGGCGGGCGCGGGGGGCGCGATACACCCTTTCCCCGGCGGGTTCAATGCGCCGGAACGGACCGGGGCGGCGGCGCCGTCGGTCTTGCGTCGTCGCCCGGGAACCGCCAAATCATCCCCATGTTCATCCAGACCGAAACCACCCCCAATCCCCAGGTCCTGAAGTTCCTGCCCGGCCGCACCGTAATGGAGGCCGGCTCGCAGGATTTCCGGGCGCCCGAGGACGCGCAGTCCTGGCCCCTCGCCACGGAGATCTTTGGCCTGGAGGGCGTCAACCGCGTCTTCTTCGGGGCGGACTTCATCACCGTGGGCAAGGTCGCCTCGGCCGACTGGGACCACCTGAAGGCGCCGGTCCTGGCGGCCATCATGGATCACTTCACCTCTGGCCGGCCCCTGTTCGAGGGCGCCGGGGCGGCGGTGGCGGACGAGGCCGTCTACGAGGGCGAGACCGCCCAGGTGGTCGCCGAGATCCGCGAACTCCTCGACACCCGGATCCGCCCCGCGGTCGCCCGGGACGGCGGGGACATCCTCTTCGACCGGTTCGAGCCGGACAGCGGGACGGTCTGGCTGCACATGCGCGGCGCCTGCGCCGGCTGCCCGTCGTCCTCGGCCACCCTCAAGTCGGGGGTCGAGAACATGCTCAAGCACTATGTGCCCGAGGTGACGCGGGTCGAGCAGACCCTCTAGGCCGGCATGCGGGTCCTCGCCATCGACACCTGCCTTTCGGCCTGCTCCGTCGCCGTCCTCGACGGTGATCGGGTGACGGCCTCGGCGTGCGAGCCCATGGATCGGGGCCACCAGGAGCGCCTCGCCCCTCTCGCCCGGGAGGTCATGGCGCAGGCCGGCCTGGCCTTCGCCGACCTCGATCGCATCGCCGTTACGCTGGGCCCCGGATCCTTCACGGGCCTGCGCGTGGGCCTGGCCTTCGCCAAGGGGCTTGGCCTTGCCCTCGAGCGCCCGGTGATCGGCCTGGGTTGCCTGGAGGTCCTGGCCGCCCCCTACGCGGACTCGCCGGGCCGGACCCTGGCCCTGCTGCCCGGGCGTGGCGACGGGGTGTGCCACCAGGCCTTCGAGGGTGGAGCGGCCCTGGGCGCGCCCGGCCTGACGACGGCGGCCGGACTGGAGGCCCTGGCCCCGGTCGCCCGGATCGTCGGCGCCGCGGACCTGGCCGGCGACGCCCTGCCCGGCGCCGTCCGCCTGCCCTCCGCCAGTCCGGACGCCGCCGTCGCCGCCCGCCTCGCCGTCCCGGCGACGCCCGCCCCCCTGGCGCCGCTGTACATGAGGCCCCCGAACGCCCGGCTGCCGGGCGGCCGCCTGCCCGCATGAACGTCCGTCGCGCCGGGCCCGGGGACCTGGACGCCCTTGCCCGGCTCCACGCCGCCGCCTTCACCCCGGGGTGGAGCGCCGCCGAGATCGCCGCCCTCGAGGCCGTCGCCCTGGTCGAGGACGGGGCGGGGCTGATCCTGGTGCGCACCGTCGCCGGGGAGGCCGAGATCCTGTCCGTGGGCGTCCGCCCGGAGGCCCGCGCGGCCGGGATCGGGCGGAGACTGGTGGCGGCGGCCCTGGAGGCGGCCGCGGCTGAGGGGGCGGAATCGGTCTTCCTGGAGGTCGCCGAGGACAACGCCGCGGCCCGCCGCCTCTACGCCGGATTCGAATTCCAGGCGGTTGGCCGACGGCGGGGCTACTACCCGCGCCCGGGCGCCGCGGCGGTCGACGCCCTTGTCCTGAGGCGGGCGCTTAACACGCCGCCCTGAAAACCCTATCCTGAGCGCCAGGAGACTTCAGCTTGGACCGTATC
This sequence comes from uncultured Alphaproteobacteria bacterium, assembly GCA_903842425.1. Classification (GTDB taxonomy): domain Bacteria; phylum Pseudomonadota; class Alphaproteobacteria; order Caulobacterales; family Caulobacteraceae; genus Phenylobacterium. The sequence continues at coordinate 4,026 of CAIMLY010000212.1, forward strand.
GAGAACCTCTGCATCGCCAAGGGCATGCGCATGACCGACCAGCGCCGGGTGATCGCCCGCGTGCTGTCCGACGCCCAGGATCATCCCGACGTCGAGGAACTGCATCGGCGGGCCCACGCGGTCGATCCGCGCATCTCCATCGCCACGGTCTATCGCACCGTGCGGCTGTTCGAGGAGGCGGGCATCATCTCGCGCCTGGATTTCCGGGACGGCCGATCCCGGTACGAGGAGGCGCCGGAGGCGCACCATGACCACCTGATCGACATGACCACCGGCAAGGTGATCGAGTTCGTCGATCCGGAGATCGAGGCGCTCCAGGAGGCGATCGCCCGCCGCCTGGGCTATCGGCTGGTGGATCACCGGCTGGAGCTCTACGGCCTCCCCATCCATGACTGATCCTTCCGCGCCGGCGACCCGGCGGCTCTACATCCGCACCTACGGCTGCCAGATGAACGTCTATGACAGCGAGCGCATGGCCGACGTTCTGGCGCCGCTGGGCTACGCCATGACCGAGCGGCCGGAAGAGGCCGACCTCGTTGTCCTCAACACCTGCCACATCCGGGAGAAGGCCACCGAGAAGGTCTATTCCGAACTGGGCCAGCTGAAGGTCCTGAAGACCGAGCGGGCCGCCGCGGGCGGGTCCATGACCATCGCCGTCGCCGGCTGCGTGGCCCAGGCCGAGGGCGAGGAGATCCTGCGCCGCCAGCCGGCCGTGGACCTGGTGGTCGGACCGCAGGCCTACCACCAGCTGCCCGAGCTGATCGCCCGGACGCACCGGGCCCGGGGCGAGCGCCTGGCCGCAGACTTCGCTCCCGAGGCCAAGTTCGACGCCCTCGGCGCCGGCCGTTCGACCACGGGCGTCACCGCCTTCCTCACCGTCCAGGAGGGCTGCGACAAGTTCTGCACCTTCTGCGTGGTGCCCTACACCCGGGGCGGGGAGTGGTCGCGGCCTGCGGAGGCCATCCTGGCCGAGGCCCGGAGCCTGGCGGCCCGGGGGCCCCCCCACGCCGGCTGGCGCGGATCGAGGGCCTGGACCGGATCCGCTACACGACCAGCCATCCCCGCGACATGGACGACGACCTGGTCGCCGCCCATGCCGAGCTGCCCCAGCTCATGCCCTACCTGCACCTTCCCGTGCAGTCCGGGTCTGACCGGATCCTCAAGGCCATGAACCGCGGCCATACCGCGGAGTCCTACCTGCGCCTCGTGGAGAAGATCCGCGCCGCGCGGCCCGACATCGCCCTGTCCGGCGACTTCATCGTCGGCTTCCCCGGCGAGCGGGAGTCCGACTTCGAGGCCACCCTGGCCCTGGTGCGCGAGGCTGGGTACGCCTCGGCCTTCACCTTCAAGTATTCCCGCCGCCCGGGAACCCCCGCCGCCGCCCAGCCCGGGCAGGTGGACGAGGCGGTCAAGGACGAGCGCCTGGCCCGCCTGAACGCCCTGATCGAGTCCCAGCAGAAGGCCTTCAACACCGCCCAGGAGGGCCGGGTCCTGCCGGTGCTGTTCGAGAAGCCCGGCCGCCATCCGGGCCAGCTGTCGGGCCGCAGCCCCTATCTCCAGGCCGTCCACTGCGACGGGCCGCCGGAGCTCATCGGCCGGATCGCCCCGGTGCGCATCGACGCGGCGGCCCGGATGAGCCTGTCGGGAACCCTCGTTGGCGAGGCGCAGCCCGCATGAGCCGCACCGCCGAGTTCGTGACCCTGTCGGAGGCCGCGTCCCGCGCCGTGGCCGGGCCCTCCAGCCGGCATGCGGCCCTCATCGAGGACGCCTTCGACGTGCTGGTCGAGACCCCGGGCGGGGGCGTCAGCCTGACCGGCGACGTCCGCGGCCGCGCCTCTGCCAAGCGGGTGGTGGAGGCCCTGGCCCTGCGCGCCGAGCGGGGCCTGGAGGTGGCGGAGGCCGACGTGCGCGTCGCCATCGGCCAGGCCCGGACGGGTCGCGGGTCGCCGCCCGGCGCCCTGCCCGCCGGCCGGCGCGGGCCGGTTTCGCCCCGGACGCCCGCCCAGGCCCGCTACCTCGACACCCTGGCCAGGTGCGACCTGGTCTTCGGCCTGGGTCCCGCCGGGACCGGCAAGACCTTCCTGGCGGTGGCCGCGGGCGTCGGCGCCCTGCTGCGCGGGGATGTCGACCGGCTGATCGTCTCGCGCCCTGCAGTGGAGGCCGGCGAGCGCCTCGGTTTCCTCCCCGGCGACCTGACCGAGAAGGTCGACCCCTACATGGCGCCGGTCTGGGAGGCCCTCACCGAGATCCTGGGCGCCGAGCAGTTCCGCCGCCGCCGGGAGAAGGGCGAGATCGAGCTGGCGCCCATCGCCTTCATGCGCGGCCGGACCCTCTCCCACGCCTTCGTCATCGTCGACGAGGCGCAGAACTGCTCCCGGATGCAGATGCGCATGGTCCTCACCCGCCTGGGCGAGGGCGCACGGATGGTGGTGACCGGGGATCCCAGCCAGATCGACCTGCCCCATCCCCGCGACTCCGGCCTGGCCCATGCGGTGGCCCTCCTGGAGGGCGAGAAGGGAATCGGGGTGGCCCGGTTCGGGCCGGAGGACGTGGTGCGGCATCCCCTGGTCGAGCGGATCGTCCGGGCCTACGAGGCCGATGGCCGACCGGCCGGCCCGGCGCCATGACCTCCGGCGACGACGCCAGCGACATCGAGGTGCTGATTGAGGGCGGCGGCTGGGAGCTCAGCCCGCCAGACGCCCGGGGCCTCGCCCTGGCGGCGGCGGCGGCGGCCCTGGCGGCGGCGGACACCCGGGGAGGGCTGGCCATCCTGCTGGCCGACGACGCCCGGCTGGCGGACCTGAACGGCGCCTTCCGCTCGAAGTCCGGCCCCACCAATGTCCTGTCCTTCCCGGCTCCCGCCAATCCCGAGGGCTGGCTCGGCGACGTCGCCCTGGCCTTCGAGACCTGCCGGCGCGAGGCCGAGGCCCAGGGCAAGCGGCTGGAGCACCACCTGCAACATCTCGTGGCGCACGGGGTGCTGCATCTTGTAGGCTACGACCACGAGGGCGACGCCGAGGCCTCGGTGATGGAAGGCCTCGAAGCGGAGATACTGGCCGGCCTGGGGGCGCCTGACCCCTATGCGGCCGAAAGAGGAGACCATGGCCAGTCGTGACGAGCCCGCCCCGGAAGGGCGACAGGGAAAGGGCCTCGCGGCCCGTTTCCTCCGGTTTTTCGGAACCCGCAGCCCCGATCCCGCGGCCACGGCGGCGGAGGCCCTCACCGAGTCGGCCGGCGGCCGCCTGGTGGACCAGGCCCAGGCCTTCCAGACCCTCCGGGTCGACGATGTCATGACGCCCCGGGCCGACATCGTCGCGGTGGAGGTCGACACGCCCTTCGACGAGGTGGTCGCCCGCTTCCTCGAGGCCGAGCACTCCCGGATGCCCATCTACAAGGAGACCCTCGACGACCCCCTGGGCGTGGTTCACGTCAAGGACGTCTTCAAGCAGATGGCCACGGGCGCCCGTCCCAAGGCCCGCCGGGGCGGGGCGGCGGACTCCGGCCTGATGCGCCTCAAGCGAGACGCCCTCTATGTGCCGGCCTCCATGCGCGCCGCCGACCTCCTGCTGAGGATGCAGGCCACCCGGACCCACATGGCCCTGGTGATCGACGAGTTTGGCGGCACCGACGGCCTCGTCACCCTGGAGGACCTGGTGGAGGCGGTGGTCGGAGACATCGACGACGAGCATGACGAGGCCCAGGCGGCGGGCGTGCTGAAGCGCCCCGACGGCGTCTTCGAGGCCGACGCCCGCGCGCCCCTCGAGGAGCTCGAGGCGGCCCTGGGACGCGACCTTGCGCCCGCCGACCTCGACGAGGAGATCGATACCGTGGGCGGCCTGGTGGCCGCGGTCGCTGGCCGCCTGCCGCGCCGCGGCGAGGTGATCGCCTATCCCGAGGGCTACGAGATCCAGGTCCTGGACGCCGATCCCCGCCGGATCAAGCGGGTGCGTATCCGCCCCACCCCGCCGCCACCCGCCGCGGACTGACCTTGCCGCCGCGCGCCTCCGCAGTGGCCGGGACCGCCGCCCTGGCGGGCGGGATCCTCGCCGCCCTGGCCTTCCCGCCCTATGGCTTCCTGCCGGGCCTCGCCGGCTTCGCCCTGGTCCTGTGGTCCCTGGACCGGCCTGCACGGCGTCCGCTCCTCGCCGCGGCCCTCCGGGGCGGGCTGGCCGGGCTGGGCTATTTCGCCGTTTCGGTGGCCTGGATCGTCGAGCCTTTCCTCGTCGATGAGCGGACCTATGGCTGGATGGCGCCCTTCGCCCTCGTCCTGATGGCCGGGGGGCTGTCCCTGTTCTGGGCCGCCGCCGCCGCCCTGTGGCGCCGGATCGGGGCCGGAGGCCTTGCGGGCCTCCTCGCCTTCGCCGCCTGCCTTTCCGGGGCGGAGTGGCTGCGCGGGCATATCCTGACGGGATTTCCCTGGAACCTGCCCGGCGAGGCCTGGCCGGCCGGGTCGCCCCTGTCGCAGGGCGCCGCCCTGGTGGGCGCCTACGGCCTGACCTGGGTGACCCTGGTCCTCTGCGCCGCCCCGGCCTGGATCGTCGGCCCGGGCAGCCTGGCGCGCAGGGGCTTCCGGACCGTCGCCGTCGCCGCGGCCCTGCTGGCCCTCCACGCCTGGGGCTCGGCCCGCATCGCCGCCACGCCCATGGAGCCGGCGGGCCCGGTGGTCCGGATCGTCCAGGCCGACATCGACCAGAAGACCAAGTGGCGTCCCGAGAACCTCGACGGCATCTTCCGGACCTACCTCGAGCTGAGCGCGCGCCCCTCGGCGGTCCCCCCCGCCCTGGTCGTCTGGCCGGAGGGTGCCCTCCCGGCCGTCGTCAATGACCTCCTGGCCCCGGGGGCTCCGGAGCGGGCCGCCCTGGCCCGGGCCCTGGCCCCGGGCCAGGTGCTGGCCATGGGCGCCAACCGCGTCGAGCTGGACGCCCGGGACGCCCTGACCTACCGCAACAGCCTCATCCTGCTGCAGGGGACCGGAGCGGACCTCGCCCTGGCCGGCGTCTACGACAAGCACCGCCTTGTGCCCTTCGGCGAGTTCATGCCCCTGGGCGACCTGGCCGGACGGATCGGCCTGCGCAGCCTGGTCCACATGCCGGAGGACTTCACGGCCGGGCCGCCTCCGGCGCCCCTTCCGCTTCCCGGCCTTCCCGCCGTCCAGCCCATGATCTGCTACGAGGCCCTCTTCCCGGGCTTCACGCGGGCGGCGGCGCAGCGGTCCGGGGTCCGGGCCGCCTGGATCCTGAACGTCTCGAACGACGCCTGGTTCGGTCGCGCCTCGGGTCCCTGGCAGCACCTGAACATGGCCCGCTATCGCGCCATCGAGGAAGGCCTGCCCATCGTGCGCTCGACCCCGACGGGGATTTCCGCCGTGATCGACTCCAGCGGCCGCACCCTGGGTCCGGTCCTGGGCCTGGGCGCCGCCGGCGTCATCGACCTGCCCCTGCCCCCGCCGCGCCCGCCCACCCCCTATGCCCGCTGGGGCGATCTTCCCTTCCTGGCCCTGCTGATCCTGTCCGCCGCCGCGCTTGCAGGACATAAAGAAATCTTTATAGGTCTGGCCAAGCGCCGGCGCCTGCGCAGGGCGCGCCGTGATCCAGACGGAGCCGTCCCGTGACCCGCCCCTCCTATATCTTCACCAGCGAAAGCGTTTCCGAAGGCCATCCGGACAAGGTCGCCGACCGGATCTCCGACACCGTGGTCGACGCCTTCATCAGCGCCGATCCCGAGGCCCGCGTGGCCTGCGAGACCCTGGTCACCACCAACCGGATCATCCTGGCCGGCGAGGTCCGCGCCTCCCGGCCCGGAGCCGGCAAGGCCGAGAACAAGGCCTTTACCCGCGAGGTGATCTCCTCGCTGGAGCCCCGGGTCCGCGCCGCGGTGAAGGACATCGGCTACGAGCAGAAGGGCTTCCACTGGCAGAAGGCGAAGTACGCCTGTCATCTCCACGGCCAGTCCGGGGACATCGCCCAGGGCGTCGACGCCACCAATTCCAAGGACGAGGGCGCCGGCGACCAGGGGATCATGTTCGGCTATGCCTGCGACGAGACCCCGGCCCTCATGCCGGCCACCCTCCAGTACTCGCACGAGGTCCTGCGCCGCCTCGCCGCCGCCCGGCATTCG
>CAIMLY010000213.1 GCA_903842425.1 uncultured Alphaproteobacteria bacterium
CACTTTGAGCAAAAGGAGTTCGTCATGAGTGCGTCGACCCGAACAGCGGCCCGGATTCCCGACTTCACCCCCGAGGTCGAGGCCGAGACCGCCGCCATCTGGGAGAAGGTGCGCCGGCATGTCACGCCCATGGAGTGGCGACTCCAGGCGCCCCTGATCTCGGCGATCAACCGGCTGAAGCGCGAGCGCCGGGCGGTGATCCTGGCCCACAACTACATGACCACGGATATCTTCCATGGGGTGGGCGACTATGTCGGCGACAGCCTTGGCCTGGCGCGCGAGGCCGCCCGGGCCGACGCCGACATCATCATCCAGGCCGGCGTCCACTTCATGGCCGAGACCTCCAAGATCCTGTCCCCGGACAAGCGCGTCCTGATCCCGGACCTCCGGGCCGGGTGCAGCCTCGCCGCCTCGATCACCGCAGAGGACGTCCGCCTGATGCGCCAGCGCTATCCCGGGCTGCCCGTGGTGACCTACGTCAACACCTCGGCGGAGGTGAAGGCCGAGACCGACATCTGCTGCACCAGCGCCAACGCCGTGCAGGTGGTGGAGCAGGCCGCCCGCGAGTGGGGCGTGGACCGGGTCCTCCTCATTCCTGACGAGTTCCTGGCCCGCAACGTCGCCCGCCAGACGGAGGTGGGGATCATCGCCTGGCGCGGGCGGTGCGAGGTGCACGAACAGTTCACCGCCGAGGACATCCGCGAGATCCGCCAGGCCCATCCCGGCGCAGAGATCCTGGCCCATCCCGAATGCCCGACGGAGGTCCTGGCCGAGGCCGACTTCGCCGGGTCGACGGCGGCCATGAACGACTACGTCCTGACCCGCAAGCCGCGCCAGGTCGTGCTGATCACCGAATGCTCCATGGCCGACAACGTGGCCGCAGACGCCGTCGACACCGAGTTCGTGCGGCCCTGCAACCTGTGCCCGCACATGAAGCGGATCACCCTGGAGAACATCCTGGAGGCCCTGGTCGAGGATCGACACGAGGTCACGGTGGACCCCCTGGTCGCCGCGCGCGCGCGGGGCGCGGTCCAGAGGATGATCGACCTGCCGCCGCCGGCCGTCCCGGCCCGCTACGACCTGGTGCGCGCGCGCCATCACGTGGACGTGGAGCTGATCTGACCATGGACGTCACCGACTTCGACGGCGTGCTGGTGGTCGGCGCAGGGCTGGCCGGGCTGTCTGCGGCCCTGGCGGCCGCACCCCGGCCCGTCATGGTGCTGGCCTCGGCCCCGCTGGGGGAGGGCTGCAGTTCGGCCTGGGCCCAGGGCGGGATGGCGGCGGCCCTCGCCGGTGACGACGCCCCCGCCCTCCACGCTGCCGACACCCTCGCCGCCGGGGCCGGCCTGGTCGACGCGGGGCGGGCCGGGCTCCTGGCCCGGGAAGGGCCCGCCGCCGTCCGCTGGCTGGCGGCGCTGGGAGCCCCCTTCGACCGGACGCCGGACGGCGGTTTCGCCCTCAGCCGCGAGGCCGCCCACGGCCGCGCCCGGGTGGCCCGGGTCGGCGGGGACGAGGCCGGCCGCGCCATCATGGCGGCGGTGATCCACGAGGTCCGGCGGTCATCCCACATCGAGGTCCGTGAGGGCTGGAGCCTGCGCGGCCTCCTGCAGGATGCGACGGGCCGGGTCTGCGGCGTCCGGATCGCCCGGGACGGCGAGACCTGCGCCCTGCGCGCGCCCTCGGTCCTCCTGGCCACCGGCGGCGTCGGCGGCCTGTACGCGGGGGCCTCGACGCCCCGGACCCTGCTTGGCGAAGGCCTGGCCGCCGCCGCCCTCGCCGGCGCCGTCATTGCGGACCCGGAGTTCGTCCAGTTCCACCCCACGGCCCTTGATGTCGGACGCGATCCGGCCCCCCTGGCGACGGAGGCCCTCCGCGGAGAGGGCGCCTGGCTGGTCAACCGCGACGGGCGGCGCTTCATGCCGGACCTGCATCCGGACGCCGAACTTGCACCGCGGGACATCGTCGCCCGGGCGATCCACGCGGAGCGGGCGGCCGGCCGGGGCGCCTTCCTCGACGCCCGCCGCGCGGTGGGCGCCCACTTCCCCTCGGCCTTTCCCACGGTCTTCGCCGCCTGCCAGGAGGCGGGGATCGATCCGCGGGTCGAGCCCATCCCGGTGGCGCCCGCCTGCCATTACCACATGGGCGGGATCCTGACCGACGCCGACGGGGCGACCCGGCTTCCCGGCCTCTTCGCCGCCGGCGAGTGCGCCTCCACCGGGGTGCACGGCGCCAACCGCCTGGCCTCCAACTCGCTCCTCGAGGCCGCGGTGTTCGGGATCCGAGCGGGGCGGGCCGCCGCCCGCAGGAGCCTGGCAGGACGCCCGCTGGCGACGACGCCGGTGCTCTCGGTCCTGCCCGCCGCGGATCTCGCCAACCTGAGGACCGCCATGAGCCGGGACGCCGGGGTCATCCGGGACGCCGCCGGCCTCATGCGGCTGCTGGACCTGACGGAGGCCCTGACCCGGGCCCACGGGCCGTCAGGGCCCCTCGTCGCCGCACGGCTGACGGCGGCCTGCGCCCTGGAGCGTCGCGAGATCCGCGGCGCCCACTACCGCTCCGACCATCCGGAGACGGCGGCGGAGGCCCGCCGCACCCTCGTGACCCTGGAGGCCGGGACCCTGTCCCGGATGGCCGCATGATCACCCCCCTGCCCGACCTTCTCGTCGAGCCCGTCGTC
>CAIMLY010000214.1 GCA_903842425.1 uncultured Alphaproteobacteria bacterium
GTCGATGGAGAGAATGCGGTCGCTGGCCGCCTCCGATGTTGCGCCGGATACGCTCATGGAAGGTTCCTCCCCTTGAGACAGAAGGCTCCGCCCGACGGGTCCGGCTGTCAACCGATGCCGGTCCGGCCTCAGCCCTGGGGGCGCGACAGGAAGCCGATGGGATCCTGGATGAACTCCCCGAAGCCCGTCAGGCAGCCCTGCCAGACGCCGACGTGCTCGCGCAGCTCATCCCGGGTCATGCGGCCGTTCAGCAGGATAGCGTACATGACGCTGGGGTCACCGGAGGGGGTCATGATGCCGCGGCAGGTCAGCTGGCTGCGGTTGTAGTCATTGATCTGCGCCATGTTCACGCCCCGGCGGGAGAAGGTGCTGAACAGGGCGATGGCGCGGCAGGAGGCGAAGGCCTCGCTGCATCCGACCATCTGGGCCCCGAAGCCGCCGCCCGGGGTGGTGACGGTCATGAACACCTGCCCGTCGGCCTTGCGGGCCACCTCGGCCCTGGCGTCCAGCGTTCCCAGCAGGGTGATGACATCGGCGGGCCGCCGGGCGTCGAAGGGAGAGGTCGCCGCCTTCGCGGGCGGGGGCTTGGCGGCGGCGGTCGCCGCGAGGCCCGGTGCAGGCAGGGCCACCGCCAGGGCCGCCGCCGCCAGACCGGCGATCCTGACGCTGCGGAACACACTCTGGTGATCCGGGGCCTGAGCCTGTTCCAATGCCATGCTTCGATCCCTAGATTCGGCCAACAACCAAGGAGATTGCCATGTTTCCCCTGCTGACGGTCGGACTTCTTGTCCTGCTGGCCATCGTGGTCGTGCTGTCGACGATCAAGATCGTGCCCCAGGGACGTGAGTTCACGGTCGAGCGCTTTGGCCGCTACATCCGGACCCTGAAGCCGGGCATCAACATCCTGACCCCCTTCGTCGAGACCATCGGGGCCCGGATCAACATGATGGAGCAGGTGCTCGACGTTCCACGCCAGGAAGTCATCACCAAGGACAACGTCACCGTCCAGGTCGACGCCATCGTCTTCATCCAGGTCATGGACGCGGCCTCCGCCGCTTACCGGGTGACCAACCTCGACTACGCCATCACCCAGCTGTCCATGACCAACCTGCGGACGGTGGTGGGCAACATGGAGCTGGACGAGGTGCTCAGCCAGCGCGACCAGATCAACTCGCGCCTCCTGGCCGTCATCGACGAGGCGACCAGCCCATGGGGCGTCAAGGTGGCGCGGATCGAGATCAAGGACCTGCTGCCTCCGCCGGACATTTCCAACGCCATGGCCCGGCAGATGAAGGCCGAGCGGGAGCGCCGGGCGGTCATCACCGAGGCGGATGGGGAGAAGCAGGCGGCCATCGCCCGGGCCGAAGGCGCCAAGCAGGCGGCCATCCTGGAGGCCGAGGGCCGCCGCGAAGCCGCCTTCCGCGACGCCGAGGCCCGCGAGCGCTCGGCCAGCGCCGAGGCGGAGGCCACGCGGCTGGTCTCGGACGCCATCGCCAAGGGCGACGTCAACGCCATCAACTACTTCATCGCCCAGCGCTACGTGGACGCCTTCGCCAAGCTGGCCGAGAGCCCGCAGCAGAAGACCGTGATCGTTCCCGCCGAGATGTCCTCGATGATCGGCTCGATCGCCGGCGTTTCCGAACTCCTGAACGGCGCCCGCACCGGCGCCCAGGGAGGCTGAGATGGCGGCCCTGACCGAACTCCTGGCCGCCCAGCCCTTCTGGTTCTGGGGCGGGCTGGCCGTCGCCCTCCTCGCGATCGAGGCGGCCACCGGAACCGGCTGGCTCCTGTGGCCTGCAGCCTCCGCCGGGGCGGTGGCCCTCTTCGCCCTGGTCCTGGATCCCGGCTGGACGGGGCAGGCGGCCCTCTTCGCCATCCTGACCCTGGTTACGACCTTTGGCGCCCGGCGCTTCTTCCCGAGGGGCGGGGCCGCCGCGCCGGGCGACATCAACGACACCACCTCCCGCCTGCTCGGCCAGTCGGCCCGGAGCGTCGCGGCCTTCATTCACGGGGAGGGGCGGATCGCCCTCGACGGCAAGGAATGGGCGGCTGAACTGGAAGGCGGCGGCGCCCTTGCCGCAGACGCCGAGGTGGAGGTCACCGGGATCCGGGGGGCGATCCTCCAGGTCCGCCAGCGGCGCTGAGCGACGCAAGGCTCCGGCGGAGGTCGCGAAGGAAGGCGAGTCCCTCCCGAAGGTAGTTGTCATTCAAATCAGTTTTGAGGCGATCTGTACCGGGACGCAGGGCCGCCGCCGCCGCCCGGGCCATGCCCGCGCCTTCCGGGGTCAGGAAGACCTGCTTCCGCCGCCCGTCGCGGTCGTCGCCCGCCAGCCGGATCCACCCCAGGGCCTCCATGCGCTGGAGCAGGTGGGTCACCGCGCCCCGGGTCATCCTCAGGCGTGTTGCGATCTCCGCGGGAGCGGCGCCATCGCCAAACCTCAGGAAATCCCTCAGGACTTCAAAATGGCTGAAGGACATCGGGGCCGGCAGCCGGGCCTCCACCGCCGCCCGCAGGGCGTGCTCCGCCGCCCCCAGTTCGTAGAGGACCTCAAGATGGGGCGGGTCCGAAGCCCGGGTCCTGATTTCCGCTTCCGCCATGGCGTCTCACATAGTTGCAATTCCAACTATTTGGTGCGTCGCCGGCGCGGTCAAGGATCGAAGGGCCCCTCGGCAAGCCCCCTCCGGGCCAGGGCGTCGGCGCGCTCGTTCAGCTCGTGGCCACTGTGCCCCTTCACCCAGCGCCACTGGACCTCGTGCCTCTGCCGGGCCTCGTCGAGGCGACGCCAGAGATCCTCGTTCTTGACCGGCTTGCGGTCGGCGGTCTTCCAGCCCCGGGCCTTCCAGTTCCGGACCCACTCGGTGATGCCGGTCCGCAGGTACTGGCTGTCGGTGTGCAGCTCGACCCGGCAGGGCCGTCTCAGGGCCTCCAGGGCGCGGATGGCGGCCATCAGCTCCATGCGGTTGTTGGTCGTCGCCCGGTCCCCTCCCAGGAGTTCACGCTCATGGTCGCCCCAGAGAAGGACGGCGCCCCAGCCGCCTGGGCCCGGATTCCCCGAGCAGGCGCCGTCGGTGTAGATCACCACGTCCGGCGTCATGCGGCCGGGCCGAACAGCAGCAGGTCGGCGGACTCCCGGTGGACGGCGAGCTTGCGCTCGTATTCCAGGGGCGACTTGGGCCGCACGAGGGCGCCTTCAGGAACCGGCCCCCAGTCGGCCAGCCGGGTCAGGAAGAAGCGCATGGCCGCGCCGCGGGCCAGGATGGGCAGGGCCGCGCGCTCCGCCGCGCTCAGGGGGCGGCGGCTCTCGTAGCCCGCGACCAGGGCCCGGGCGCTGGTGACGTTGAAGCTGCCGTCCGCCTCGAAGCACCAGGCGTTCAGGGCGACGGCGATGTCGTATGCCAACAGGTCGTTGCAGGCGAAGTAGAAGTCGATCGCCCCGGCAAAGGCATCCCCGCGGAAGAAGACGTTGTCGGGGAAGAAGTCGGCGTGGATCACCCCCTCCGGCAGTCCGGAAGGCCAGGCGGCGTCAAGGGCGTCGAGATCGCCCCGGATCGTGGCGGCGAGGCCGGGCTTGAGGGCCTCCGCGGCCGCCGCCAGGGGAGCGAAGAAGGGCCTCCAGGCGGCGTGTCCGAGGCTGTTCTCCCGGGCCAGGCCGAAGCCGTCGGCCGCGAGGTGCAGCCAGGCGAGCCCCGCGCCCGCCTCCCGGCAGTGGGCGGCGTTGGGCCGGCGGACGGACAGTCCCGGCAGGAAGGACACGATGGCGGCCGGCTTGCCCCGTACGACCTTCAGGGTGCGACCCTGCCGGTCGGCCACCGGCGCTGCGCCGGGGAAGCCACGGGCCGCCAGCCAGGTCAGCAGGTCGAGGAAATAGGGGAGGTCATCGGCCCGGACCCGCTTTTCATAGATGGTCAGGATGAACCGGCCGGTCTCCGTCTCCAGGAGGAAGTTCGAGTTCTCGACCCCCTCCGCCACGCCCTTGAGGGACAGGGGGGCGCCAATGTCGAAGTCGGCGAGCAGGGTCGCCAGCTCTTCGTCCGTGATGTCTGTGTAGACGGCCATGCGCCCGGATTGGGCGAGGGCGGGGGTTGGGTCAAGCCAGTTCGTCGCGGGGGCGAAAGCCTGCATCCCGCCGGGCGTCGGCTCTGGTCCGGAGCGGATGGGTTCAGGCCAGCAGGGCCCGGGGCAGCTTGAAGCTGACGGTTTCGCGCGCGGCGCCGATCTCCTCGACGGTGACGGCGAAGGCCTCTGACAGGCGGGCGATCACCCCCTGCACGAGGTCCTCGGGCGCCGAGGCCCCGGCTGTCACGCCCACGGTCGCCGCGCCCTCCAGCCAGGCCAGGTCGAGGTCGTCGGCGTCATCGATCAGGAAGGCCCGGGGCGCGCCGGCCCGGAGGCCCACCTCCACCAGGCGGACCGAGTTGGAGGAGTTGGCCGAGCCGATCACCAGAAGGACGTCACAGGCGCCCGCAATCGACTTCACGGCCTCCTGGCGGTTGGTGGTCGCGTAGCAGATGTCGTCCCGGTGCGGCGAAGCCAGATCCGGGAAGCGCGCCTTCAGCGCCTCGACGATCTCGGCGGTGTCATCCACCGACAGGGTCGTCTGGGTCACATAGGCGACGCCGCCGTCCCCCCGTGGGTCAAAGGCCCGCGCCTGCTCCAGGGTCTCGATCAACACCACCGCGCCTTCGGGCAACTGGCCCATGGTCCCGACCACCTCCGGATGCCCGGCATGGCCGATCAGCAGGACCTGCCGGCCCGCGGCGTGATGGCGGGCGGCCTCCACGTGGACCTTGGAGACCAGGGGGCAGGTGGCGTCGAGGTAGGTCATGCCCCGGGCCCTTGCGCCCTCCATCACCGCGCGCGGGCTGCCATGGGCGGAGAAGACCACGGGCCGGTCCCCAGGGCATTCCTCGAGGGTTTCCACGAAGACGGCGCCCATGTCGCGAAGCCGGGAGACCACGTGCCGGTTGTGGACGATCTCATGGCGCACATAGACCGGCGCCCCGAAGCGCTCGAGGGTCGCCTCCACCACCTGGATGGCGCGGTCGACGCCGGCGCAGAAGCCCCGGGGCGCGGCCAGGCGGACGGTCAGGGCGGGGCGGGCGGCGGGGTCTGCGCTCATGCCTCCTATCTAGGGTCTGACAGGCCGCGTTGCAGCCGTAATCTTTGTTCAGTATCAGGGGGCCTCGCCGCGCCTCCCGCGCGGGCCTTCGTCGGACGACCTGATGCGCAAGAGCTCCCTGATCGCCGCCATCCTCCTGGCCTGCGCCTTCACCGTGCCGGCGGCAGACGCCCTGGCCCAGTCCCGTCCCCGGTCGGATGAGGACCAGGCCGAGGCCGCGGCCCGGAAGCGCCAGCGCGACGCCGAGTTCGGCGACAACCAGGCGCCCCTGCCGCAGCTCCGCAACGCCGGTCCCTGTCCCTTCGTGAAGGTGCTGTACGACGCTGGCCGCTACGTCGAGTTCAAGGGCGACCGCGAGGCTTCCGCCGAGGTGGCATGGTCCGGCGAGATCCAGAAGATCTCCGCCGGCTGCGCCTACCAGGATGACCAGCCCATCACCGTGGCCATGGACGTCCTCTTCGCGGTCGGCAAGGGGCCCCGGGCGACCGGCGACAGCAAGACCTATCGCTACTGGGTGGCCGTCACCCAGCGGAACCGCATGGTCATCGACAAGGTCTATTTCGACCTGCCGGTCCGCTTCGAGCCCGGCCAGGACCGGGTCTACGCCGTGGAACGGATCGACGGCCTGGTGATTCCCCGGGCGACCCTGACCACGTCCGGGTCCAACTTCGAGATCCTCGTGGGCTTCGAGGTGACCCCGGCCATGGCCGCCTTCAATCGCGAGGGCAAGCGGTTCCGCCTTGACGCCGGCGCCCAGACCGCCGCCTCGGGAAGCCGGACCCCGAAATGACCAGCCTCAGGGGCGAGATCGACCAACGCCTCGCCGAGGCGTTCCGGGCGCTTGACCTGCCGCCGGAGCTGGCCCGCTCGACCCCTTCGGACCGACCGGACCTGGCGGACTTCCAGTGCAACGGCGCCCTCGCCGCCGCCAAGCGCGTGGGCCGCAACCCGCGGGAGATCGCCGCCGCCGTCGCCGGGGCCCTGGGGCAGGCGCCGGAATTCAGCGCCGTCGAGATCGCCGGGCCCGGGTTCATCAACCTGCGCCTGTCAGACGCCGCCCTCTCGGCTCGCGCCGGCGAGATCGCCGCCGATCCCCGTGTGGGGGCTGCGACTGTCGGAACGCCCCGCCGGGTGCTGATCGACTACGGCGGCCCCAATGTGGCCAAGCCCATGCATGTGGGCCACCTGCGCTCGTCCATCATCGGGGAGTCGCTGAAGCGCATCTCTCGCTTCCGGGGCGACACGACCGTGGGCGACGCCCACTTCGGCGACTGGGGCTACCAGATGGGCCTGCTGATCGGCGCGGCCATGGACACCGATCCCTGGATCCGCGCCCTTGTGGAAGACCTCGACGCCGCCGGGACCGAGCCGTCGCCCGAGGCCGAGGCGGCCGCCTTCGAGGGGCTCGACCGGCGCATCAGCCTGGCCGACCTGGACCGGATGTACCCGGAGGCCGCCGCCCTCGGGAAGACCGACGAGGCCTACCGCAACCGCGCCCGCCGGCTGACCGCGGCGCTCCAGTCCCGCCGGCCGGGATGCCTCCTCCTGTGGCGGCACTTCGCCCGGGTGACCCAGGTCGCCCTGGCCCGGGACTTCCATGCCCTGGGCGTGGACTTCGACCTGTGGAAGGGCGAGAGCGACGCCGATCCCCTGATCCCGGAGATGGTCGCCGATCTTGAGGCCCGCGGCCTGCTGGAGGACGACCAGGGCGCCCGGATCGTCCGCGTGGGCCGCCAGGGCGACAAGCGTGAGCTGCCGCCCCTGCTGGTGGTGTCCTCCGAGGGCTCGGCCATGTACGGGACGACGGACCTCGCCACCATCCTGGACCGCCGTCGGACCTTCGATCCCGAGCAAGTGCTCTACGTCGTTGATCAGCGGCAGGCCGACCATTTCGAAGTGGTCTTCCGCGCCGCGGTCCTGGCGGGCTACGCCGCCGAGGGCCAGCTTGAGCATATCGGCTTCGGCACCATGAACGGGACCGACGGCAAGCCCTTCAAGACCCGCGAGGGCGGGGTGCTGAAGCTGAACGACCTGATCGAGATGACCCGGGACCGGGCGCGCGAGCGCCTGCGCGAGGCGGGGCTGGGCGCCGAACTGGCCCCGGACGCCTTCGAGGCGACGGCGCACCAGGTGGCGGTGGCCGCCCTGAAGTTCGCCGATCTCTCCAACTTCCGCGGCACCTCCTACGTCTTCGACCTCGACCGCTTCACCAGCTTCGAGGGCAA
>CAIMLY010000215.1 GCA_903842425.1 uncultured Alphaproteobacteria bacterium
CCCTGGTGCGGGGTTTCGCCTCGGCCGGCCTGCCCATCGGCCGGGAACAGTTCAGCGTGCGCACGGATGACCAGCTCGCCTATGGCCGGCTGGTGGCGGCGGGCGCCGGCATCGGCTTCGTCGCGGCCTACAACCTGCCCTGGCTGCCTGGCGTGGTCCCGGTGCTTCCCGGGATGACGATCCCGCCCCTGCCCTGCTGGCTGGCCGTGCACCGGGAGATCCGCGGCAATCCCCTGGTCCGCCGGACCTTCGACATCCTCGCCGACCAGATTCCGCGCGCGCTGGCGGGGGCGGGCCCCGCGCCTCGCCATGATGCCGGCGCCAACCTCTCCCAGGGAGACAACGCTCAATGAACTCCGACGCAGGCGCGGCCCCGGACGGCTTCGGTCCCATCCTGCGCACAAGTCCAGTGCTGGAGGCGCTGGGCGGCTTCATGAGCCGGGGTGAAGGTCCGGACCTGGAGGTCGGCCTGTGCGTCGGACCCAACCACCTCAACGCCCGCGGCGGGCTGCACGGCGGGGTGATCGCCACCCTGCTGGACGTGGCGACGGGCTACATGCTGGTCGCCCGGTCGGGCGGCAAGCGCCGCGTCACCGCCCGCCTCACCGTCGACTACCGATCGGGGGCGAGGGCGGGCGAATGGCTGCAGGTCCATCTGGACCGGACGGAAGAAGACGGCCGCAAGACCCTGGCCCACGCGCGGCTGATGGCCGGCGACCGCCTGGTGGCCGAGGCGAGCGTCCTCTTCATCGACGCCCCGCCGCAGACGGCCTGAGCGCGCCGACAGCCGGCTCAGGCTTCCGCCGGCGCCCAGTTGCCGTGGAAGCCCGGCGGGATCCGGTGGGGGATGCGGATGGAGGCCTGGGGCGGGCCCTCGAAGTCATCGGCGTTGAGGATGACGAGGTCGGTGGTCTCGTTCGCCAGGTTCACCACATAGCCCATGAGCCAGCCGTCATCCTCCGCCCGCGCCGTCGGACGCGGGATGAAGGCGAATTCACCCGGCAGGCGACCCTGGCCGAAGTCGTGGACCTGGCGGGTCCCGGCCTCCAGGTCGTGCTTGAACAGCCGGGTCTGGTCCGGGGCGGCGGCGTCGAAGCCCGCCGGCAGGGCCATGGCGTAGGCGTAGCGGTAGGGCTTGCCGAGGCGGGTCTCGTTGGGCCGCGGGAACTCCTGCCCGTCGGGATCGATCACCCGCCGCTCGACGGACCGCGCGGCAGGGTCGACGGTCCAGCGCTCGAAGGGCGTGGACCTTGACGACGGGCCCTCGACCCCGTCGCCCGCGAACATGGTGTCATGGGCGCAGACGTCGAGGATGACCTTGCCGTCGTCGGTCTCGTAGCCGTTGCAGGGGTGGAAGACGTAGCAGGGCGCGACATCGCACCAGATCACTTCGTCCGCGGTCCCCGTCTTCGGCAGGAGGCCCACCCGGGCGCGGTGATCCGGGTTCCAGCGGTAGGGGAAGGGATGGCCCGCCAGCAGGGTCTTCATGGATAAGGTCACCGGCAGGTCGAGGATGATCACGTAGTTGCGGGTGATCATGCAGTCATGGATGGAGGGCCCGTTGCGGACCGGGATGGAGAGTTCACGGGTGACCCGGCCCTCGGGGCTGACCACGACGTGGCGGATGGAATCCAGCTCGGGCCCCTCATAGCAGATGGCGTGCATCTCGCCGGTGTCGGGATCCCGGTGGGGATGGGCGGTGAAGCCGCCCTTCAGCGTCCCGCCGAAGGGGTCGTGGGCCAGGGTCTGCAGGTCCTCGCCAAGCCGCACCGGATAGCCGCCCGCCTCCACCAGGGCCCACAGTGCGCCGGCATGGCCCAGGACATTGGTGTTCACCGTGTCGGAGAAGGGGCTCCGCGGACCGGGCGCCTCGGGCTCACCGAGGGCCTTCGAAACCGCCCGCGAGCGGATCCAGCGGTTGCGGTACCAGAGGGCCTTGCCCGCCTTCAGGCGGACGCCATGCACCATGCCGTCGCCGACGAACCAGTGGTAGGCTGCGGGAACCGGAGGCGAGGCGGGGTTTGGCCCGATCCGGACATAACGGCCATCGAGCTCCGGGGGGATGGACCCGGTGACGGCGAGGTCCTCGAGGGTCAGTTCGGCGTCCATCGGCTTGTGGACGCCCTCGAGGTAGGGGTTCGTCGTCTTGCGGGAGGCGAGGCGCTTGCGGTTGAAGCCAGCGATGGCGCCCAGCCCCCTGGTGACTGTGGAGCGGATGGCGGTTTCGACGGGACTGGACATGGCCGGTGGCCTCCTCATGCGGGGATCCAAATCTTACAATGTAAATTTACGAGGTAATCAAACCTGGGTCAATCCCCCTGGGGAGGGTGGGACTCGGATTGCACCGGCCCCGGTAACCTCGGGTCAAACCCGACCGAAGACCCCCAGCTCCGCCCGGCGGCCGAAGACCAGGCGGTTCACCGCCAGGCCCACGCCGAGGCAGGCGATGAGGGTGACCAGCATCAGGTGGATGTAGTGGACCGGCGTCCAGAGGAAGGTGAAGACGGCGTAGAGGGCGACGCCGAAGCCCACGGCGGCCATGGCGGCCCGGGCGTCCACGTTTCGGAAGACCAGCCCCAGGATGAAGGCCGACAGGATCGGCATGGAGGAGAGGCCGTTCAGCTGCTGCACCAGGTTGATGATCGAGGCGGCGCCGGAATAGACCGGGACCAGGGCGATCGACAGCGCCATGAAGACCAGCGAGATCAAGGTGTTCAGCCGCTTCACGTCCGGCCTGGGCGCGATGTAGGGCTCATGCAGGTCGCAGACATAGAGGGTGACCGACGAGTTCAGCACCGAGGTGTAGCTGGTCAGGACGGCGGCGGCCATGAAGGCGGCGAAGGCGCCGGAGAGCCAGGAGGGCATGACCTCCGCCACCACCCGGCCATAGGTGGCGTCGCCGATGTCGCCGAACAGCTTGTAGGCGCAGACCCCGGGAATAACGACGATGGCCGGCACGAAGAGGATGCGGATGACGATAGCCGCGAACACCCCCTTCTGCCCTTCCCGCAGGTTGGGGGCGGCCATGGCCCTCTGGGTGATGGTCTGGTTGGTGGACCAGTAGAACATCTGGATGAAGATCATGCCGGTCAGGAGGGTCGGCCAGGGGATGGGGCTGTCGGGCCCGCCGATCATGCTGAGCCGCTCCGGGGGAATCCCCGAGAAGTCGAAGCCGATGGCCGCCATGGCCAGCACGGTCACCGCCGCCGCCATGCCCAGGACGCCCACGCCGGCTAGGGTGTCGTAGACCGCCACCGCCCGCAGGCCGCCAAGCACGGTGTAGGCCGCGCCCACCGCGGCGATCCCGCCCGCCAGCACCATCAGGGGCGGGGCGTCCTGGAACATGGTCGAGAGGAAGAGGGCCCCGGTGTAGGTCATGATCGGCAGGTAGATGAAGACATTGCCCAGCAGGAACAGGAGCGAGACCGTCGCCCTCAGCCCCTTCGACCCGTACTTGCGCTCGAGCAGCTCGGTCGTGGTGGTGCAGTTGTTGCGGTAGTAGATGGGCAGGAAGACCAGGGCCAGCATGACCAGGCCCGCCACCGCCGCCAGCTCCCACCAGGCCAGCAGCAGCATCTGGTTGCCGTTCATGCCCACCAGCTGGTCGGTGGACAGGTTGGTCAGGGTGATCGAGCCGGCCACGAAGGGCCAGGACAGGTTCCGGCCGGCCAGGAAGAATTCGCTGTTGCTGTCGGTGGAGCGCCCGCCCATCCGCCGCACCTGCCACCAGGTGGCCAGGGCCATGATCAAGGTCAGGCCGCCGAAGACGCCCCACTGGATCGCGTTGGATGTCATGCCTTGCCGCCCCCCAACGGCGGGGCCAGTCTAGGCGCACGGCGCCGGGAAAGCCAATCGGAGGAGGTCAGCCGCCGGGTCCTCCCGCGGGGGGCATGGCGCGGATCCAGTCCCGGATGAGCGCGACCCCCTCCTCGTGAATCAGGGCCCGCCCCAGCTCGGGCATCATGACCCCCGGCTCGCCCGAGGCCATGCGGAAGGCGAGGATGGAGCGCTCGGGATGGCCGGGATCGACGCCCACCGCCAGGTCGCCGGCGCCGCGCCCAGCGGCCACCGGGGGCTTGCCGATTCCCAGGGCGGCGGGCCGGGTCTCCTCGGCGGCCAGGAAGAGGCCGGAGTTACTGGCCGACCCAGAGGGGCTGTGACAGTGGGCGCAGTTGACGTCGAGATAGGCCCGGGCGCGGGCCTCCAGGGGCTCGGCGGCGTCGTCCCAGGCGGCGAGGCGGGGTCGGTCCGCGGGCGGCGGCGCTCCGTCCAGCAGGCCTGCACTGCGCCAGTGCTCCAACTGGTTGGCGCGCCTTCCCCCCGCCAGGGCGACCTCTCGGTTCAGGTTG
The DNA here is from genome assembly GCA_903842425.1 of uncultured Alphaproteobacteria bacterium. GTDB lineage: Bacteria > Pseudomonadota > Alphaproteobacteria > Caulobacterales > Caulobacteraceae > Phenylobacterium. The sequence goes on from CAIMLY010000215.1 coordinate 4,350, forward strand.
CGCGCCTTGGGGCCGATGGGCGCGACCGCGCCCTCAACCTGGTGGCAGGTCTTGCACTGGTTCTGGTTGGGCACGGCGTAGTCGAGGTCGACCTGAACACCCTTGGGGTCGGTGAAGCGCACCGGCAGGCGGGCGCCGGCGCGCTTGAGCACAGCCTCGGTCCCCTCCGCATTCCAGACATAGGTCTGGGCCGTCCAGCCCGAGGCCTTGCGGATCAGGAGGCGGGTCTCGAGCTTGCGCACGTCGCGGCCCGGGCGCCGCAGGTCGGCGGGATAGGCGAAGGTCTTCACCAGGACCGCGCCCACGGGAAAGTCCAGGACGCCCGTCGCGGTGTAGCCGATCCTGGCGCCCACCGGCGTGAAGACCAGGCGGGACTTCTCCGCGTGGTCGGTGAACAGGGGCGTTGCGAGCGTGTAGGGGACCACTCGGCCATTCGGCCGGTCAGCCCCTGCGTCGGTGAAGAGCCGGTAGTCCGAAAGCCGCGGCGCGGGCGCCTCCTGCAGGACCACGCCCAGGTCGACGGCCGGAGGCGGCGAGGCGGCGCCCAGGCCGAACAGGGCGGCCAGAAGGACGAGGCTGCGCCTCACTTGCGGGCGGGGTCCAGGCTCACCACCGGGGGCTCGGCAATGGCGGCGTCGGAGACGTTCTCGGCCACGGTGGGGGCGGCGGCGTCCACCCGGCCCGGACCCGGGAGGTTGAGATTCAGGACCGGGCCGTCGGCCAGGTTGACCCGGACCTCGGCCGGCCGTCCGCCGGCTGCGCGGACTCCGTCCCAGACGACTGGCGGCAGGGGCCCGCCGAGGGCCCTGGCGATCTCCGGCCCGCCGGGGAACTTCGGGTCCCAGCCGTTCCGGCCGATGCGGTTGGCGCGGACCACGATGTCCCTCGGCAGGGGATTGTAGGTCGGGTCATTGAAGGCCTGGGTGTAGCTGACCAGCATGACGCCGGCGCTCTGGTTGCCACTGATCTCGTTGTCGAAGACGTGGACGTTACGGTTGGCCATGACCATGACCCCTGTCCCGGTCGGCACACCGGCGACGATGTTGCCCTTGGGGGCGAAGTTGGGGGTGTCGTTGTCGACGATCCGGTTGCGGAAGACCCGGGTGGAGTGGCCGCCCATCTGCGGCAGGTTGGGCAGGTCGAAGACCAGGACGCCGCCGGCGTTGCGGGTCGCGACGTTGTCGTGGACGTCGGCGAACATGGAGTTCTCGATCTCGATCCCGGCGACGTTGAACTCGGCCCGGCTGTTGCGCACCACGATGTGCCTGGACTGGCCGACATAAATGCCG
>CAIMLY010000216.1 GCA_903842425.1 uncultured Alphaproteobacteria bacterium
AGCAGGGCGCGGACTACGTCGCCTTCGGCGCCTTCTTCCCCACCTCAACCAAGGACGCCCCGACCCGGGCCGATCCCGAGATCCTCTCGGTCTGGCAGGAGACCATGGAGACGCCCTGCGTCGCCATCGGCGGGATCACGGCGGACACCGCCCGGGGCCTGGCGGCGGCCGGCGCGGACTTCCTGGCCGTCTCCGCCGGGGTCTGGAGCCACCCCGCGGGCGAGGCCGAAGCCGTGCGCGCGCTCAATGCGGCCATCGCCCTTGGGCTAGCCGACCGGACGGCCTCCGGCGCGGCCTGAGACGCCCTGGACCCGCGTCGCCTTGCCTTGAGACGGCCGGGCCACTAGGGTCCGCGCCCCATGTCGACCCCTTCCGCACTCCTCAAGGTCATGTCCGACGCCGCCCGCAAGGCGGCCCGGGGCCTCAACCGCGACTTCGGCGAGCTCGCCGAACTCCAGGTCTCCCGCAAGGGCGCCGCGGACTTTGTCTCCGCCGCCGACCTGAAGGCCGAGCAGGCCATCTTCGAGAGCCTGTCCAAGGCCCGGCCCGGCTACAGCTTCCTGGGCGAGGAACGGGGCCTGATCGAGGGCACGGACAAGACCCACACCTGGATCGTCGACCCGCTGGACGGCACCACCAACTTCCTGCACGCCATCCCCCACTTCGCCATCAACATCGCCCTCCAGCGCGAGGGCGTCGTTGTGGCGGCGGTGACCTACAACCCCGTCTCCAACGACCTCTTCTGGGCCGAGAAGGGCAAGGGCGCCTTCGTCAACGACCGCCGGCTCCGGGTCGCGGCGCGCCAGCGACTGGACGAGTCGGTCCTGGCCACCGGCATTCCCTTCCTGGGCCACGGCCAGCACGCCCGGTTCCTGAAGGAGCTGCACCAGGTCAGCCAGCGGGTGGCCGGGGTCCGGCGCTTCGGCGCCGCCGCCCTGGACCTGGCCTGGGTGGCCGCGGGACGCATGGACGGGTTCTGGGAGCGCGACCTGAACGCCTGGGACCTGGCGGCGGGAATCCTGCTGGTCACGGAGGCGGGCGGCAAGGTGACCACCGCCGAGGGCGGCGATGACGTCCTGGCCGCCGGCAGCGTCTGCGCCGCCAACCTCGACCTTCACCCCCTGATCCTCGAGCGCCTGCGCGCCGCCGCCTGAGACGCCCCGCAGCCGGCTTGACGAAACCGTCATGGGCCTGCGTTAGTCCCGGCCCATGGCCTTCTCCATCCCCACGCGCCGCGCCTTCGGGGCCGGCCTCGCCGCTGCAGGAGCCCTGATGGCCTCCGCCCGCACCGCCGCCGCCGCCCCGCGCCCCCAGGTGGTCGCCCACCGGGGCGCCAGCGGCTACCGCCCGGAGCACACAGCCTCGGCCTACCTCCTGGCCATCGCCCAGGGCGCCGACGTCATCGAGCCCGACCTGGTCCTGACCAAGGACGGCGCCCTCGTGGCCCGGCACGAGAACGAGATCGGCGGCACGACGGACGTGGGCTCGCGCCCGGAGTTCGCCGCCCGCAGGACCGCGCGGGACATCGACGGCGAGCGGGTCGAGGGCTGGTTCACCGAGGACTTCACCCTGGCCGAACTGAAGACCCTGCGGGCCAGGGAGCGCCTGCCCCAGCTTCGCCCCGACAGCGCCCGCCACGACGGCGAGGACGGCATACTGACCTTCGCCGAGGTCGCGGCCCTCGCCCGGCGGGAGTCGGCGCGGACCGGCCGCACCATCGGCCTCTGCCCCGAGATGAAGCACCCGGCCCACTTCCGCACGCTGGGCCTGGCCTTCGAGCCCATCATGGCCGCGGCCCTCAGGGCCGAGGGCCTGGACGCCGCTGCGGCGCCGGTCCTGGTCCAGTGCTTCGAGGTCGGGCCGCTGAAGACGCTGGCGGGACTGTCCAGGGCGCCCCGCGTCCAGCTGGTCTCGGCCGAGGGCGGGCCCGCCGACCTGCCGGGCGTACGCTACGCCGACATGGTCACCGCCGGAGGGCTGAAGGCCATCGCCGGCTACGCCCAGGCGGTGGGCCCGGAATGGCGCCAGGTCCTGCAGGTGGATGGGGACGGCGCCCTGGCTGGCCCCACCGCCCTGGTGGCTGACGCCCACGCCGCCGGGCTGAAGGTGTTTCCCTGGACGGTGCGGGCCGAGAACACCTTCCTGCCGGCGGCCCTGCGGCGCGGACTGTCTCCCGCCGCCCACGGCGACGCCGCCGGCCTGCTCAGGGCCCTTTACGCCGCCGGCGTCGACGGCGTCTTCAGCGACTTCCCAGACCTGGCCGTCGTCGCCCGGGGCGGCTGAGGCTCAGTCCCGGCCCTCGGTGAACTGCAGGGCGGCGAGACGGGCGTAGAGCCCGCCCCGGGCGGTGAGCTCGGCGTGGGAGCCGGTCTCGACCACGCGGCCCTCGTCCATCACGACAATCCGGTCGGCCTTCAGCACGGTGGCCAGCCGGTGGGCGATGACCAGGGTGGTCCGGCCGCGCATGGCCTCGTCCAGGGCCTCCTGGACCAGCTTCTCGTTCTCGGCGTCGAGGGCGCTTGTGGCTTCGTCCAGCAGCAGGATGGGCGCCTGGCGGACGAGGGCGCGGGCAATGGCCAGCCGCTGCCTCTGGCCGCCCGAGAGACCGCGGGCGCGCTCGCCCAGGGCGGTCCCGAAGCCTTCGGGCAGGGCCTCGATGAAGGCCTCGGCCTGGGCGGCCCTGGCGGCGTCCCGCACGGCGTCCGCGCCGGCGCCTTCGCGTCCGAAGGCGATGTTGTCGGCGGCCGAGCCCGAGAACAGGGGGCTGTCCTGGGCCACCAGGGCGGCCTGGGCGCGGATGTCCCTGGGGTCCGCCTGGCGCAGGTCCACGCCGTCGATCCGGACCACGCCCGAGGCGGGGTCATAGAACCGCAGCAGCAGGCGGAAGACGGTGCTCTTGCCCGCCCCCGAGGGACCGACCAGGGCGACGCGCTCGCCGGGGGCCACGGTCAGGGTGAAACCGTCCAGGGCCGGGGTCGCCTCCCGGCCGGGATAGGCGAAGACCACCTCCTCGAAGCGCACCTCGCCACGGCCGGGCAGCGTCTGCGGGTCGGCGGGCGGCGCGATCCCGGGGCGGGCCGAAAGCAGCTCGGCGATCCGCTCCATGGCCCCGGCGGCCTTCTGGACATCGCCCCACATCTCTCCCAGGGCGCCGACGGAGCTGGCGGCGAAGACCGACAGGAAGGCGAACTGGAAGAGGGCGCCCCAGGTCAGCTCGCCCCTCTGGCCCGCGTGGACCCCCAGCCAGAAGACGGCCACCACGCCGCCGAAGACCAGCACGATGGCCGCGGCGGTCATCACGGCCCGGGCGGTCATTCGCTTCAGGGATGTGCGGAACGAGCGCTCCACCGCTGCACCGAACCGCTCCGAGGCGGCGCCCTCGCGGCCAAAGGCCTGGACGGTCTCCAGGGCGTCGAGGGTCTCGCCGGCGTGGCCGACCGCCCGGGCGAACTCGTCCTGGGTGGCGGTGGTCAGGTTGCGCAGGGGGCGGGCGAACAGGAAGAGCGGCACCACCACCACAGGAATGATCAGCAGGACCAGCAGGGTCAGCTTGGGGCTGACCAGCAGCATCAGGCCGAGGGCGCCGACCAGGATCAGGATGTTGCGCAGGAAGATCGAGGCCGAGGTCGCCAGGAGGTTCTCGATGATCTGGATGTCGGTGGTCAGGCGCGACAGGACCTCGCCGGTGCGTGTGGCGATGAAGAAGGCCGGGTCCAGGGTCAGGATGTGGCCGTAGACCGACTTGCGCAGGTCGGCGACGATCCGCTCGCCCAGGCGGGTGACCCAGTAGTAGCGCAGGGCCGTGAAGAGGCCGAGGGCGACCGCGACGGCGCCCAGCAGCCAGAACCAGGCGTCCACCGAAGCCCCGCGGGCGCCATCGGACGTCAGGTGCTCCACCAGGAGGCGGATGGCCCCGCTCATGCTCAGGGTGGTCGCCGAGGTCGCCACCATCAGCAGGCAGGCGATGGCGGTCTCGACGCCGTGGGCCTTCAGGATCGGCCAAAGGGTGGCGAGGGCCTTCAGGTTGCGCGTGGAGCCCCGGCGCTCAGCCGCCGCCTCCATGTCCTGGGCCAGGGCGCCGCCGGCGCTGGGGCGCCCCTCCACCGGGGATTCGACGGAACTCTCGGACATCCGGACCACGCCCTTGCTCTACCGGCGGCCTTTGCTGTAGAAGGCGCGCTTTCCGCTTCCCCGGCTGGCCGGAGGCGGCGGACTGAAAACTGGCCGTTCCTTTACGTCGGATGCTCCCGAGATGAAACAAGACACCCATCCCGACTATCACTTCATCACCGTGGTGATGACGGACGGCTCCAGCTACCAGACGCGCTCGACCTACGGGAAGGAAGGCGCGACCCTGAACCTGGACATCGATCCCAAGACCCACCCGGCCTGGACCGGCGGCAACCAGCAGCTGCTGGACCGGGGCGGTCGCGTGTCGCGTTTCAACGCCAAGTTCGGCGGCTTCACCCGCAAGTAGGCCTCAGCCTGCGAAGGCGGACCTCAGCCGGTCCAGCTGCGAGGCCACCGGATTGGCGGCGGCCTCGATCTCCACGTACATCTGCCGGTCCATCCGGCTGACCCGCTCGAACAGGCGGTCAACCCTGCGCGACAGGGTGGCGAGGGTCTCCGGGAGCCTCGGAGAGAGGCGCGTGGTCCCGGCCTGGGCCAGGCGATAGCGGGCGTCGGCGGCGAGGTCGGCGGCGGTCTCGCCGTCACGGACGGACTTCTGGACCAGGAGCCAGGAGGCGAGCTGCATCAGCCGGGTGGTCAGGCGCATGCTCTCGGCGGCGTAATCGGCCGCCGCCTCGCGGTTCAGGCGGCGGGCCTCCAGCCGGCCGGCGCCGTCGAGATAGGCCGAGGCCTCGGCGACCAGGTCCATGCCTTCACGGAAGGTGCGATCGAAGAGCTCGGCCGCGGCCTGATCCAGGACCACGCCCGCCCTGGCGACGAACACCGGTTTCGCACCCGAGGTCATCCCTGGCTCCTTCGCCATAGGCCCCGCAGCCTGACGATTCGGGGCTGCGCCGTCCCTGCCTGACCGCTTTCCGCAGGGGGGGCAAGGGGGACCGTCAGTCCGGCGGACGGCGAAAGAGAGCGTCCGCCGCCTCGCGCCCGGCCGCCTTCCGGAGGATCTGGGCCCGGCAGCGCTCGACCTCGCCCTCCAGCAGGCCGATCCGCTCCTCCAGGTCGCCCACGGAGAAGAGGTCCAGGTCCTCCCTGAGCGCCAGTTCAAGGGCGGCTCCCCGGCCGCGCCGGACCTCCTCGGCCTCTTCCATGTCCCACTCCTCTCGCCGAGCGCCCCTTGGCGGGCCGCCGGAGTTGGGCCTATCTGGCGCCACCGGCCGGCCGGCTGCAAGCGAAGGGGCGAAGACCGATGGACCAGACCATGATGACAGCCGTCGCCGTCGAGGGCGGACGGGGCGGACCCGAGGCCCTGCAGCCCGTGCAGATCCCCCGGCCGTCGCCCCGGGACGGCGAGATCCTGGTCCGCGTCGCCGCGGCGGGCGTGAACCGCCCTGACCTCCTGCAGCGCATGGGGGGATACCCGCCGCCGCCCGGCGCGCCCGAGACCCTGGGCCTGGAGATCGCGGGCGAGGTGATCGTCGGGTCTGGACGCTGGCGCGCGGGCGACCGGGTCTGCGCCCTGCTCGGCGGCGGCGGCTACGCCGAATACGCCACGGTCGACGCCCGCCACGCCCTACCGGTTCCCGAGGGTCTGACCCTGACGCAGGCGGCGGGCCTGCCCGAGACCATCTTCACCGTCTGGGCCAACGTCTTCGAGCACGGCGCCCTGCAAGCCGGCGAGACCCTTCTGGTCCACGGCGCCACTTCGGGTATCGGCGTGACGGCCATCCAGATGGCGAAGGCCGCGGGCGCCCGCGTCATCGCCACCGCGCGGGGCGCGGCCAAGGCGGCGCGGGCCCTGGAGCTCGGCGCCGACGTCGCCATCGACGCCTCCGCCGAGGACTTTGGGCCACGGGTGAAGGCCGAGGGCGGCGCCGACGTGGTCCTGGACATGGTCGGCGGCGACTATTTCGGCCGCGAGCTCGACGCCCTGAAGACCGGCGGCCGGATCGTCTTCATCGCCTCCCTCGGCGGGGCCGAGGTCACCCTGCCGATCTTCCGGGTCATGCAGAAGCGGGCGGTGGTGACCGGTTCCACACTCCGGCCCCGGACGGCGGACGAGAAGGCCCGCCTGGCCGCGGCGGTCGAGTCGCGGGTCTGGCCCTGGATCGCCTCGGGCCTCTTCCGCCCCGTCGTCGACCGGACCTTCCCGCTGGCGCGGGCCGGCGAGGCCCACGCCGCCCTGGAGGCCGGCGATCACGTGGGGAAGATCGTTCTCACCTGCGACGCTTAGGCGACAGGTGGGGCCCAATGACGCGCCCGGATCGACTTGCCGCTTGACGCGGCTCGCGGAGAGGGGGCCAACTGCTCGGATAAATGTTTTGTAATCGACCCGCCAAGAGGGTCGCAGGGGAGGAAAAGTATGCGTTCCAGGTTCAGTCTTCTGGCGTCGACCGCTCTCGTCGCCTCGGCTATCGCGTCCACCGCCGTCGCCCAGAACAGCAACACCATCGAGGAACTGGTCATCACCGCCGAGAAGCGGGAACAGAGCCTCCAGGACGTTCCGGTCGCCGTGACGGCCTTCACCTCCGAGCGCCGCGACCTCGTCGGCATCAACTCGGTGGCCGACATCACCAACTTCACCCCTGGCCTGCAGTACTCGACCCAGCTCGACCGGATCAGCCTGCGCGGCGTGGGCCGCCTGACCAACGTGCACGGCGCCGACGGCGCGGTGGCGATCTATTCGGACGGCATCTACACCTCCTCGACGGTCGAGGCCGGCAAGACGCCGCTCTTCGTCGACCGGACCGAGGTGCTCCGCGGCCCGCAGGGCACCCTCTACGGGCGCAACGCCATCGGCGGCGCCATCAACGTCCTGTCCAAGCGCCCCACCGAAGACTGGTATGCTGAAGTTCGGGCCAACCTCGCCAACTACAACCGCTATGTCCTCGAAGCGGCGGTCTCCGGTCCCACGGGCATCGACGGCGTGACCTTCCGCCTCGCCGCCAACCGCGAGAAGCAGACCGAGGGCTGGATCGAGAACATCGTTCCCGGCATGCCTGACGAGGGCAACATCATCGACACCATGATGTTCGAGGGCCAGCTGAAGTTCGAGTTCAACGAGCGCTTCTCCGGCTGGGTCAAGCTGTCGACCATCAACTGGGACAACGGCGGCGGCGGGCCCGGCTCGCGCATGACCTGGACCAAGTCCGACACCTACCCGACCTACGAGCAGGTCAACGCCGGCCTGGTGCTGAACCCGGGCTATGGCTGCTATTCGGGCGGCTTCGCCACCAACGTGGTCAACGCCTCGCCCATGGGCTGCGTGAACCCCGCCGGGGCCGACCCGCGCAAGATCGCCTCGACGGTGCCCTACAAGGTCGCCCTGCGGGACACCTGGATCTTCGCCTCGGAGTGGACCTACAGCTTCGACACCATGGACCTGAAGTACGTGGCCGGCGGCACCCGCTACCACTACTACCTCGATGGCCCGACGCCGGTGGACTACACCGCGCCGATCACCTCCTACACCCTGCCGGGCGGCCTGGTGATCAACCCGCGTTACGTCTTCAACTACCAGGAGGACAAGCGCTGGTTCTCCCAGGAGCTGAACCTCTCCTCGAACACCGATTCCAACCTCCAGTGGCTGGTGGGCGCCTACCTGTTCAAGGAAGCCTACGAGCAGCCGGTCTACACGACGATGGCCGACCAGCCGCAGGTCAAGGGGCCCTTCGGCCTGCCGGGCACCTTCTGCGCCCAGACCGGAAACGCCTGCGCGCCCAATCCGAATGGCCGGATCTACGACAACAACCCGCACCTCGACATCACCTCCAAGGCGGTGTTCGGCCAGATCGACTGGCAGTTCACCGACACCTGGAAGCTGACGGTCGGCCTGCGCTATTCGGATGACCACAAGGAAGGTTTCGAAGAGGTCCGCGTCCTCTGCTTCGCCGTGGCGTCCTGCTACGCCAAGCCCGAGCTCAACCCGGTCGTCCCGGGCGGCATCCCGGTCGTCGACCTGACCCAGCTGCCCACCGTCGTCAGCGCCCCGGCCGCCGGCTCCCCGCTGCCGGCCGGCGTGTCCAGCTACACCAGCTATGACCGGGCCACGGGCATGGCCCGCCGGACCTACGACCAGTCCTGGTCGGCCACCACCGGTACGGTGGGCGTCCAGTGGGAGCCGGACTCCGACACCATGGCCTATGCCCGCTACAGCCGCGGCTACAAGGCCGGCGGCTTCCGCCTGGGCATCGACACCGTCCTGGGCGCCTCGCCCCAGACGGACGCCGAGTTCGCGGACTCCTTCGAGATCGGCCTGAAGAAGAACTTCTCCAACCTTCAGACCAACATGGCCCTGTTCCGCTACCAGTACGAGAACGCCCAGGTGCCGCTGACGGTGGCCTCGACCTCGGGCGGCCTCGCCCAGGCCCAGGCCATCTTCTACAACGTGCCGGAAGCCATCTCGCAGGGCTTCGAGCTGGAGACGATCTGGCAGCCCATCGACAACCTGCAGATCCTGTTCAACTACTCCTACCTCGACGCCCAGGTGACGAAGTCGGTCGGCACCATCGACCCGGCGGACCCGGCGGCGCTCGACAAGGACGCCAAGCCGGTGATCACCACCACGGCCGCCGACATCTACACCGTCGGCCTGCCCAACGGCGGCTTCCAGCGCGGCCAGGACCTGGAGGGCAACCCCCTGCCCAACGCCCCGAAGAACAAGGTGGCCCTGAACGTGAACTACACCATCGAGACCGCCTCGATGGGCAGCTTCACCCCCTCGGTCAGCTACTCCTGGCGGGACGAGCAGTACGGCGCCATCTTCGAGCGCGACTATTACAAGTCGCCGTCGTGGGACCAGTGGGACGCGCGCGTCACCTGGGTCGTTCCCGGCGAGAAGCTGAAGGTCATCGTCTGGGGCAAGAACCTGGCGGATGAGATCGGCTACGAGGGCGGCGCCGGCGCCGGCCGTCGGGCGGGTTCCATCTACCAGAACCCCCTGCTCAACCAGCCCCAGCTGAATGTCTCCCAGGGCGTCACCAGCACCTATCCGCTGACCGCCCCGCGGACCTTCGGCGTGGAGCTGCAGTACAAGTTCTTCTGATCCGGAGCGAAGGGTGGCGGGCAACCGCCGCCCGGGACTTCCAGGCGGGGCGCAGGGAGAGATCCCTGCGCCCCGTTTGCGTTTCCGTCCGGCCACAGGTCCGTACCGGCTTGACAAAAATTCCCCGGCGTCATGGTCTGGAAGGTGGGGGGAGAAGGAACGGCCGGGCGCGAATCCGGTCGCGAACCCGCAGGGACGGGAGGCGGCATGACCGTTCAGGACGTCGAGGACGAAGCGCCCCCCCGGGGCTTCCGCAGGCCGCTCTCCCTCGGGACCAAGGCCTTCTATGGCGTCGGATCGGTGGCCAATGGCGCCTATGGCGCCCTCGGCGGCCTGGCCATGTTCTTCTACAGCCAGGTGGTCGGTGTCCCGCCCCACATCGTGAGCCTGGCGATTTCCGCCGTCATCTTCATCGACGGGTTCTGGGACCCCCTGATCGGCCATGGTTCGGACCAGTTCCGCTCCCGGATCGGCCGGCGGCATCCCTTCCTCTACCTGGCCATGTTCCTGGTCCCGGTGGCCCTCTTCCTGCGCTGGCATCCCCCCGGGTGGGAGGCCTCCGCCATGTTCTGGTACATCCTCGGCACGGGCCTGTTCGTGAACCTGGCGTGGAGCCTCTACGAGATACCATCAGGCGCCATGGCGCCGGAACTGGCGCCGGACTATCACGACCGGACCGTCCTCCTGGGCTATCGCTGGATGCTGGGCTCCCTCGGGACCGCACTGGCGACCGTCCTGATCTACGGCATTTTCCTGAGGAAGACCCCGGAGCATCCGGTCGGGCAGTTGAACGCCGACGGCTATGGGCCCCTGTCCATCGCCATCATCCTGATCTTCCTTGTGGCGGGCCTGACCATGGCCCTGGGCACCCAGAAGCAGGCGGCGGGTTTCCACCAGCGGCCGCATGATCCGGGCCGGACCTTCCGGGACGACTGGCGCGACGCCCTCGTCACCCTGACCAACCGCAACTTCGTGGTCGCCCTCTCCGCCCAGGTGATCGCCGGCCTGGCCTTCGGCATCGCCGCGGGCCTGGCCCTCTATTTCCAGACCTACCTCTGGGAGCTGAAGGCCCAGGACATCCTGATCCTGACGCTGATGGGGATCCCGGGGCCGATCTTCGGCGGGATCCTCGCCCCGCGCCTCGCCCGGCGGTTTGGCAAGAAGAAGGCGGCCATGGCCCTGTTCTTCACCAGCGTGGTCTTTGGCCACACCCCCATGTTCCTCAAGCTGATCGGGGTTCTGGAGCTGAACGGGACCCCGGCCCTGCTCTGGGTGCTCGCCGGCTTCACCTTCGTACAGACGGTCAGCGCCATCGCCGGCTACATCCTGGCGTCGTCCATGATCGGCGACATCGTGGAGGAGGTGCAGGTCCGAACCGGACGCCGCGCCGAGGGACTCCTGACGACCGCCGACAGCCTGCCCAGCAAGATCGTCAACGCCATCGCCGCCCTCATCCCGGGCCTGATCCTCACCGCCGTCGCCTTCCCGACCAAGGCCCAGCCCAGCGACAGGACCATGGCGCTGATCACCCAGGTGGGCTGGCTCTACCTGCCCACCGTCATCGTGCTCTTCCTCGCCTCCATCGCCACCTGGTCCTTCTACCGGCTGGACGAGGCGGCCCATGCCCGGAACCTAGACGCCATTTCGGGAGACCCGCCCGCGTGACCGACGCCCCTGTCCTGACCGCCCTCCACGAGGGCTGGGGGGAACTCGCCCTCAACCGGCCGGATCGTCGCAACGCCCTGGCGCCGGGGTCCGCCGCCGCCCTGCGGGACGGCCTGGCCGGCCTTCTGGAAGGCGGGGCGCGGGTGATCGTCCTGCACGGCGAGGGCGGGACCTTCTGCTCCGGCCTGGACATCGACCTGTTCCAGGGCGGTGCAGGGGGCGCCTGGGCGGCGGACTGGACGGGCTTCCACCGCGATCTCCTCGCCTGCCCCGCCGTCGTGATCTGCGCCCTTGAGCGGTACGCCATCAACGCCGGGGCCGCCCTGGCCCTGGGCTCGGACCTGGTGGTCGCCGGCGAAGGCTCGGTGCTGACTGTCGGCGAGGCGGCCATCGGCATGCACGCCCCCATGAACCTGGCCTGGCTGAGGCTTCGCGCGCCGGAGTCCGTGGCCGCCCAGCTCGCCCTCGGCGCCGGCCGGATGTCCGGGGCGGACCTTCACCGCCTGGGACTGGCCTGGGCGCTGGTGCCGGACGCCGGGGTCCTGGAGCACGCCCGGACTTCGGCGGCGCGCATGGCCGGCTGGCCGCCAGGAACCCTGGCCGGGATCAAGGCGGCCCTGCGCCGGCCGGTTCCCGAGGGCGGCGATGTCTTTGACGCCGTCCAGGCCCGCCCCGGACAGGGCGGCGCGCCGCCATCCCGGGTGACCCGACCCTGATCAGGGGTTGACATACCCCCCGCTCAAATGAGCGTTACCGCCACCATTTCCCGAGAGGCTATCACATGACCGCGTCCGTTCCCGACACCTTCCTCCAGCTGCGCACCGAGGTCACCGCCGACGCCTCGGAGCTGCGCCTGTCCCTGGCGCGCGTCCCGACGCCGAAGCCGGGGGACGGGGAGGTCCTGGTGCGGGTCCGGGCCACGCCCATCAACCCCTCTGACCTCGGCTTGCTGGTGGGCCCGGCGGACCTGGATAAGGCCAGCGTGTCGGGATCGGGTGAGTCCGCCGTCCTGACCGCGCCGATCCCGCCGGCGCTGCGCCGGGCCGTGGCCGCCCGCGCCGGCGCCGCCCTGCCCGCCGGCAACGAGGGCGCGGGCGAGGTCGTGGCCGCCGGGGCGTCTCCCGAGGCCCAGGCCCTGCTGGGTCGCACCGTCGCCATCCTGGGCGGCGAGATGTACGCCGAGTACCGCTGCGTGCGCGCCGCCGACGCCCTGCTCCTGCCCGAGGGGACCGACCCGCGGGACGGCGCCTCCTGCTTCGTCAACCCGCTCACCGCCCTCGGCATGGTCGAGACCATGAAGCTGGAAGGCCACTCCGGCCTGGTCCACACCGCCGCGGCCTCCAACCTCGGCCAGATGCTGAACCGCATCTGCCTGGAGGATGGCGTACCCCTGGTGAACATCGTCCGCAGCCCGGCCCAGGCCAAGATCCTGAAGGACCAGGGAGCGAAGGTGGTCTGCGACTCCTCCCAGCCCGACTTCATGGAGAGCCTGGTGGCGGCCCTCACCGAGACTGGGGCCACCCTGGGCTTCGACGCCATCGGCGGCGGCAGGCTGGCCGGCCAGATCCTCACCGGCATGGAGATCGCGGCCAACGCCCGCAACCCGGCCGGGTTCTCGCGCTATGGCTCCACCACCCACAAGCAGGTCTACATCTACGGCGGCCTCGACACCGGCCCGACCGAGCTGAACCGAGGCTTCGGCATGGCCTGGGGCCTGGGCGGCTGGCTCCTGACCCCCTTCCTCATCCGGATCGGCAAGGAAGCCGCCGACCGCCTTCGGGCCCGGGTCGTGGGCAACCTGAAAACCACCTTCGCCTCGGGCTACACCACCGAGGTGTCGCTCTCCGACCTGCTCACCCCCGCGGCCGTCCAGGCCTGCAACCGCAAGGCCACCGGCGAGAAGTTCCTCGTCCGGCCCTGACCCCAATCGCCCCGGCGGGACAGGTTTCCGCCGGGGGATTCACATTGCAAAGGCCGACCTGCGCGGCCATAACCACGAAGACAAAGGGAGGTCCTTCTCATGCGTGAAGCCGTAATCGTTTCCTATGCCCGCACAGGTCTGGCCAAGTCCGGCCGCGGCGGGTTCAACATGACGCCGCCGATGTCCATGGCGGCCCACGCGATCAAGCACGCGGTGGAAAAGTCGGGCGTCGAGAAGGACTTCGTCGAGGACTGCTTCCTCGGCAACAACGCTCACGCCGCCCCGAACATC
>CAIMLY010000217.1 GCA_903842425.1 uncultured Alphaproteobacteria bacterium
ACCATCGCCGGTCCCATGATGATCCGGTAGAGCTTGAGCTCCATCACCTGGAAGGTGCGGTCCATCTCCGATCCCGGCGCCACCTCGGCGTGGTAGGCGAAGATCCGCGGCAGGTACATGATCCCCGCCATCCAGGCGATCACCGCCAGGATGTGAAGCCCGCGCAGGAGGTCATAGACGTTCATCGGCGGGCTCCTGCTTGAGTCTCCCGGCAGGGACACCGGCCGAAGGCCGCCCCACAGGTCCAGTTTCCGTCCGGCGCCACGCCCCCGGCGCGCGCCAGGGCCCTGTCCACGGCGCCGGCCAGGGCGGCGATGAAGTGGGGATCCGTCCCGGGGGCCGGGGCCCGGAGCCAGACCGGGCAACCGGCCTCGTGCGCCAGCTCGGCATACTCGTGGTCCAGTTCGACCAGGGTCTCGACGTGCTCGGAGACGAAGGCGATGGGGGACACCAGGACGCCCACGCCCTCGGCGCCCGCCCGTCGGATCTCATCGTCCGTGGAAGGTCCGATCCACTTCAGCGGCCCGACCCGGCTCTGGTAGCTGATCTTCCAGTCCTCGAGTTCCGGCAGACGTGCAGCCACGGCGGCGGCCGTGGCCTCCACCTGAGCCTGGTAGGGATCTCCGCCGGCCACCACGCGTTCGGGAAGGCCGTGGGCAGAGAAGAGAAGGCGGACGCCGGCAGGACGGCCCGCGGCTTCCCAGACACCGCGGATCGCGTTGGCGTGCGCCTCCGCCAGGCCGTCAGACACCGGATAGCAACAGACGGTGCGGCTTTGCCCCGGCCCACGGTAGGTCTTGTTCCAGTCCTTCAGCGAGGACTCCGTCGTCGTCGTCGAGAACTGCGGGTAGAGGGGCAGGAGCACCACGTCGTCAGGGGCGAAGGCCGCCACGTCCCGGGCGGTCTCGTCTGCGAAGGGTTTCCAGTAGCGCATGGCGACAAAGACCCGGACCTCGTCTCCCGGCCGGGCGCCCCCGAGGGCGGCCTGCAGGGCCTCGGCCTGCTTGCGGGTTTCCGGAAGCAGGGGAGAGCCTCCACCCATGAGGGCGTAGTTCGCCCGCGCGCCCTTGGCGCGGGTCGACGAGATGAAGGCCGCGAGGGGATACCGCACGGGGGCCGGCGCCCCGATGATGGCCTTGTCCCTGAACAGGTTGAACAGGAAGGGCCGGACGGCATCCGGGCCATCCGGCCCGCCAAGGTTGAAGAGGACGACGGCGAGGCGGCTCATTTTCCTGTAATCCTCCGGACGGCCCGTTCGATGTTCGCCACGGGGGTGTCCGGAAGGACCCCGTGCCCCAGGTTGAAGATATGGGGGCCCGGGCTCCAGGCTTCGATCAGGGCGTCGATCCGGTCATCCATGGCCGGCCCGCCGACCCGGAGGAGCAGGTTGTCGAGGGCGCCCTGGACCGCCTTTCCCCCCTGCTGGATGCGCCGCCCCTGGGCGAGGCTGGCCTGGGTGTCGAGGGCCACCGCCTGAACAGGCACCGCGTCGGCATAGCCGTCCACCAGGGCGCCGGCGCCCCTTGGGAAGCCGATGAAGGGGGTTTCCACGCCGGCGGCGCGGACCCTGCGGATGATTTCCTGGTGGGGCCGGGTCACGACCCGCTGGAAGACATCCTCCGACAGCCCTTCGGCCCAGCTCTCGAAGAGCTTGAGCACC
>CAIMLY010000218.1 GCA_903842425.1 uncultured Alphaproteobacteria bacterium
AGGTCATTGAGGGCCCCGGAAGCTGGAATGGCTAGCGGGAAGCTACAGACGAAGCCTCCGCTTGGAAAGCCGCGAGGCCGGTTTCGCGGCCGGGGAAGGTCGGCCCGGCGGCCAGCCAGGTCTCCCCGTCCCGGACCTCGATCCGGACGGCGCTTTCCAGTCCGGACCGGTTGCCCACGAGGGTGAACGGATGCCTGTGCCCGGCGCCCGGGTTCTCCCCCAGGACCTTCGGCGCGGAACCGCCACGGGCGGAGAGGACGAGGCGTACCCCGCCCTGTGGGGCCGGGACCGAAGCGGCCTGCGCGGGGAGCCCTGCGACGGGTCCCGGGAAGGGGCATCGTCCAGCGACGGTGTGGGCGGGCCGGCATTGCCCGCCATGGGAGGCGAACAGGTCCCCGGCTCCGGCGCGCGGCGCGCTGAGAAGCACCAGCACAAGGGTAAGTCCGGTCCAGATTCCGTGGGGGACGAAGGCTGGGGCTGCAAGGGGGCCGGCAGGGCCCTGAGGGTGTCGGGACATGTCTTCTCCTGGTCCGGCCCGCCGAGGTTCATTCGGCTTCAGGCAGGAACAGGATGGAGCCCGGGAGTCCGCCCTGCGCGATCCGCGAGGGCCAGGCGCCGTGACCCTCGCGTGAAAAGTCCGCGAGGGCGGCGGTTCGGGAGTGTCCGTCCGGGCGCGCGGGGCGTCAGTGCACGCCGGACTGGGCGGTCCCGGTCCCGCGGGTGACGGGGGGCTCGGGGTCCGTTGTCAGCCAAACCTCGCCGCCGCGGACTTCGGTCTGGGTGGCGTTGACCAGGCCGGCCCGGTTCCCGACCAGGGTGAAGGGGTTGTCCTGGGCCACCGGCTGGCCGGCTTCGACCCAGTTGGTGCGGACCATGAGGGCCGGTGCGACCGGGACGTCCTCGGAGAGGTCGAGGCCCATTCGGCCCCCCGGGCTGTTGGCGGCCAGCGTGCGCGGGGTGAGGACAATTCGGGTCGAGGTGAAGGTCCGGAAGCTGGGTCGCGCCGCGGCCTGGAAGATCGTGCGGATCGGCCGCAGGGTCCTGTGGACCCGGAAGCCGGCCAGGGCGCTGGCCTCCGGTGCGGCGGTGTCCGTCGCCTGTCCCTTGTAGATCACCTCGCCCGCGAAGGGCGACCGGGCCGCTGCGGAGGCCGGCGTGACGGACAAGAGGACCGCCAGCGTGGCGAAGGCCAGAGCCATGATCATGGCCGGACCGGCGCTCCGGTGAGCTTCGATAGTGTTGGCACGCATTTTGCTTCGAACGGACATTTTCCCTGCCCCTGTTTCCCGATGAGACAGGTCTACCTGCAACGCCCTTAATCGACGGTTCGAAAACAGGCTTAAAAAAGCCCTGACATCCGCGTGTCCGGGCGCTGTCCCCCAGGCGCGCCGGGCCCTCCGGTTTGCGCTGGATCAATGTAGACGCCTCTGCCCTGCGGCATGGCCCCCTGACGGACAAACAGGGACTCGTGGGCAATGTCGGAAAATCTGGCCCAGCAGGATTCGCCGCCCGGCGCGGCGGCCCTGCTGATCATCTCGGCGGCGGGGGCCTTCCTGGGCCTGATGGCGACCGCGCTTTCGCCGGATCCCCTGTTCCGGCTTGAAGGCTGGATCTTCACCCTCGCGGCCCTGGCCGCCGCCGCGGCCCTGACCGTGGGGGTGGCCAACGGCCGCTACCAGGCCGATCCCCGCCGGTATGAGGACGGGGTCATCCGGGCGGGCGCCATCGCCACCGTCTTCTGGGCCATCGTCGGCATGCTGGTGGGGGTGGTCATCGCCCTGCAGCTGGCCTGGCCGCGGATCTTCTACTTCCCGGAGGCGGGATGGCTGAACTTCGGGCGGCTGCGCCCGCTTCACACCTCGGGGGTGATCTTCGCCTTCGGCGGCAACGCCCTGATCGCCACCTCCTTCTATGTCGTCCAGCGCACCTGCCGGGCCCGGCTCGCCGGGGGCCTGGCCGGCTGGTTCGTGTTCTGGGGCTACCAGCTGTTCATCGTCATGGCGGCGGTGGGCTACCTGGCCGGGATCACCGAAGGCCGGGAGTACGCCGAGCCCGAGTGGTTCGTGGACCTCTGGCTGACGATTGTCTGGGTGGCCTACCTCCTGGTCTTCCTCGGTACGATCTGGAAGCGGAAGGAACCCCACATCTACGTGGCCAACTGGTTCTACCTGGCCTTCATCGTGACGGTGGCCCTGCTGCACATCGTCAACAACCTGTCCCTGCCGGTCAGCCTGCTGGGCGCGAAGAGCTATTCCCTGTTCGCCGGCGTCCAGGACGCCCTGACCCAGTGGTGGTACGGGCACAATGCGGTGGGTTTCTTCCTGACCGCAGGCTTCCTGGCGATGATGTACTACTTCGTGCCCAAGCGCGCGGAGAGGCCGGTCTATTCCTACCGGCTGTCCATCGTCCACTTCTGGTCGCTGATCTTCATCTACATCTGGGCGGGCCCGCACCACCTGCACTACACGGCCCTGCCCCAGTGGGCCCAGACCCTGGGCATGACCTTCTCGGTCATGCTGTGGATGCCGTCCTGGGGCGGCATGATCAACGGCCTGATGACCCTGTCGGGCGCCTGGGACAAGCTCAGGACCGACCCGGTCCTGCGGATGATGGCCGTCGCCGTGGGCTTCTACGGCATGTCCACCTTCGAGGGCCCGCTGATGTCCATCCGCTCGGTCAACGCCCTCAGCCACTATACCGACTGGACCATCGGGCACGTGCACTCCGGCGCCCTGGGCTGGGTGGGCTTCATCAGCTTCGGGGCGATCTACTGCCTCGTCCCCTGGCTGTGGAAGAAGGAGAAGCTCCATTCCGACGCCCTGGTCGAGTGGCACTTCTGGATCGCGACCCTGGGCCTGCTCCTCTACATCGCCGCCATGTGGGTGTCGGGCATCGGCGAAGGCCTGATGTGGCGCGAGTACACCCCTCAGGGCTTCCTGGCGAACAGCTTCGTGGAGACCGTCTCGGCCAAGCACGTGGAGAACATCGTCCGCGCCCTCGGCGGCCTGATGTACCTCTCGGGCGCCCTGATCATGGCCTACAACATCTACCGGACCATCCGGCAGCCGGCGCCCGCCGTCCTGCCCGAGGCCTCCGGTCCCATCGTCGCCGCTGCGGCCTAGGGGGAACGGAATCATGTGGAAGAACCATTCCAAGCTTGAACGGCACTCGCTCCTGCTGGTGCTCGGCATCCTCCTCGTGGTGTCGGTGGGGGGCCTGGTCGAGATTGCGCCCCTCTTCTTCCTGGAGGGCACCATCGAGAAGGTGAAGGGCGTCCGGCCCTACACCCCCCTGGAGCAGGCCGGCCGGGACATCTACGTGCGGGAGGGCTGCTATGTCTGCCATTCGCAGATGATCCGTCCCCTCCGGGACGAGGTCGAGCGCTACGGGCCCTACAGCCTGGCGGCCGAGAGCATGTACGACCACCCTTTCCAGTGGGGGTCCAAGCGCACCGGCCCGGACCTGGCCCGGGTGGGCGGTAAGTACTCCGACGCCTGGCACGTCCAGCACCTGGCCGATCCCCGGTCGGTCGTGCCGGAGTCGATCATGCCGCCCTACGCTTTCCTGGCCCACAAGGACCTCAAGGTCGACGACATCGAGGCCCGCCTGCGGACCCTGACCCGGGTCGGCGTTCCCTACACGGAAGCGGCCCTGAAGAACGCCGAGGCCGACCTCCTGGCCCAGGTCGATCCCACCGCCTCCGGCGCCAGCCTGGCGAAGGCCTACGGGGACAGGGTCAACCGCCGCGACTTCGACGGGGATCCTGAACGGCTGACGGAGATGGACGCCCTTGTGGCCTACCTCCAGATGCTCGGGACCCTGGTCGACTTCCGGACCTACGAGGCCGGCGCGGCGGAGAACCTCCGGTGAGCGCCCTGACCTACGAGCAGGTCGCCCGCTTCGCCCAGCAGGGAGGGACCGTCTACTTCGTGGTGATCTTCCTGGCGGGGGTCGCCTACGCCCTGTGGCCCAAGAACCGCGAGGCCTTCCGGGACCTCGCCCACATGCCGCTGAGAGAAGACGAGGACGACCATGTCGGCTCCTGAACACCCCCATGACTCCGGATCGGTCGGCACCACCGGCCATGAATGGGACGGCATCCGCGAGCTGGACAACCCCCTGCCGCGCTGGTGGCTCTGGATCTTCTACGCCTGCATCGCCTTCGCCGTTGGCTACTGGGTTCTGATGCCGGCTTGGCCGGGGCTCTCGGGCTACACCAAGGGAATCCTGGGAAGGTCCGACCGCGCCGAGGTCGTCGAGCAGCTGGCCCGGCTGAAGACCCTGCGGGGCGCCCAGAACGCCCGCCTGGCCAAGGCCTCCCTGCAGGAGATCGAGCAGGATCCCGGGCTTCAGGCCCACGCCCTAGCGGTCGGACAGTCTGTGTTCGGCGACAACTGCGCCACCTGCCATGGCGTCGGGGGGACCGGCGGCAAGGGCTACGCCAACCTCCGCGACGACGTCTGGCTGTGGGGCGGGACGCTGGACGACATCCACAGGACCCTCCAGTACGGGATCCGCTCTGGTCACCCCCAGGCCCGGTTCTCCCAGATGCCCGCCTTCGGCCGGGACCAGATCCTGACTCCCGGGCAGGTGGGCGACCTGACGGAGTACGTGGTGGCCCTGTCCGGGCGGCCCGCCAACCCGGCGGCGGTCCAGAGGGCGGCGCCGGTCTACGCCGCCAACTGCGTCGCCTGCCATGGTCCGGAGGGACGGGGCGATCCCCTCCAGGGCGCGCCCAACCTGACCGACCGCGAGTGGCTCTACGGCTCGGCGCGGAAGGACATCCAGGCCCAGATCCACGGGGGCGTGGGCGGCGTCATGCCGGCCTGGACGGGGCGCCTGGACCCTGAAACCCTCAAGGCGCTGGCCGTCTACGTCCACGCCAACGCGGCAGGGCAGTGAGCCGGGGCCATGACCGTCGTCATCGACCGGACACGCGCCGGTTCCCAGGATGCCGGACCCGCCTCGGCGGCGGAGCGGGCGCGCCGCCGGGGTGACCCGGGCGGCGGGCTCTACAAGCCCCGGACGCCCATCTATCCCAAGGTGGCCCGCGGCCAGTGGCGGAACCTCAAGTGGGTGCTGATGATCGTCACCCTGGCGATCTACTACATCACCCCCTGGATCCGCTGGGAACGCCCCGGCGCTCTCCCCGACCAGGCGATCCTGGTCGACTTCGAGGGGCGGCGGTTCTATCTCCTCGACCTGCAGTTCTGGCCGCAGGAGGTGTACTTCATCACCGGCCTCCTGGTGATGGCGGCCCTGGCCCTGTTCCTGGCCAGCGCCCTCTTCGGGCGCCTCTGGTGCGGCTACGCCTGCCCGCAGACGATCTGGACGGACCTCTTCATCCACGTGGAGCGGATTTTCGAGGGCGACCGGAACGCCCGGATGCGCCTGGACGCCGCGCCCTGGTCCTTCGACAAGCTCTGGCGCAAGGTCGGCAAGCACCTGGTCTGGCTGGGCATCGCCTTCGGCACCGGGGGGGCCTGGATCTTCTACTTCCATGACGCCCCGACGGTGCTGGTCCAGTTCTGGACCGGCCAGGCCCCGGCCACGGCTTACGTCTTCTGCGCCCTCCTGACCTTCACCACCTATGTCTTCGCCGGCACCCTGCGCGAGCAGGTCTGCACCTACATGTGCCCCTGGCCCCGCATCCAGGGCGCCATGATCGACCAGGACTCCCTGCAGATCACCTATCGCCTGGACCGGGGTGAGCCCCGGGGCCCCCACAAGAAGGGCGCCTCCTGGGAGGGCCGGGGCGGGTGCATCGACTGCGGGCAGTGCGTGGTGGTCTGCCCGATGGGCATCGACATCCGCGACGGCGCCCAGCTGGAATGCATCAACTGCGGCCTCTGCGCCGACGCCTGCGACGAGATGATGGATCGCATCGCGCGGCCGCGGGGCCTGATCGGCTACGACACCGATGAGGCGGTTGCGGCCCGGGCCGCTGGCCAGCCCGCCGTCTACCGCCTGGTCCGCCCCCGCACCCTGGTCTACGCCGCGGCCCTGGTCCTGGTGTCCGGCCTGATGCTCTGGGGCCTGCTCCGGCGCCAGCCCTATGAGGTGCACGTCCTGCGGGACCGCAATCCCATCGCCGTTCGCCTGCACGATGGATCCGTCCGCAACGGCTACACCCTGAAGATCGCCAACCGGAGCTTTGCCGACGCCGAGGCCCGGATCCGGTTCTCCGGCCCCCCCGGCGCCCTCCTGAAGACCCCGGCGGCGCCGGTCGCCACCGACGGGGTGAACGCCCGGATCGAGGCCAACACCGTCCGCGCCGTCCGGGTCTTCGTCACCCTGCCGGAGCAGGCGGGCGCCGGGACGAGCCTGCCCGTCGCCTTCACCGTGACCCTGCCGGAGGGCGCCATGACCGTGAAGTCCACCTTCATCACCGATCCCGGAGCCCGTCCATGAGCCCGTCCCCCACGCGCGCGCCCGCCGCCCCCGCGGGCGGCTGGACCCTCACCGGCTGGCATGTCCTGGGCATCGTCGTCGGCTTCTTCGCCATCATCATCGCCCTGAATATCTGGTTCCTGACCCTGGCCTACCGCACCTTCCCGGGCCAGGTCTCCGAGACCCCCTATGAGGACGGCGTCGCCTTCAACAGCCGGATCGCCCGGCAGGAGGCCCAGGCCCGCCTCGGCTGGACCGCCGCCGCCGCCGCCGGGCCCGGCAGGGCGCGGGTGGAGATGCGCGACGCCTCGGGGGCGCCCCTCCGCGGCCTGGTGCTGACGGGCCGGCTTGAACGCCCCGCCACCGAGGCGGGTCGGACCGACCTGCGCTTCTCGGAGACCGCCCCCGGCCGCTACGAGGCGACCGTTCCCGACCTCTCCGGCGCCTGGGACCTGAGCTTTGTCGCCCAGGGCGAGGGTCACGCCTTCGAGGGCTCGCGGAGGGTCACATGGCCCTGACCGAAGGTGCGGCGCGGACCGGGGCTGGCGCCCCGCCAGACGAGGGGGTCGGCGGCCCCGACCTGTCCGCCTACCTGACCGAGACCGGGCCGGGCGGACGGCGGCTCGACCTCCTGGTCAGCGGCGCCCATTGCGCGGCCTGCATCGCCCGGATCGAGGGCGAACT
>CAIMLY010000219.1 GCA_903842425.1 uncultured Alphaproteobacteria bacterium
GGCAACTTCATCGACCAGTCGAACGAGGACCTCTACCTGTTCTCGAGCGACTATCCCCACATCGAGGGTGGCCGGAACCCGATCGGCCGGTTCGAGTCCTCGCTGGGCGAACGCCCGGCGATCGTGCGCGACAAGTTCTATGCGGAGAACTTCCTGCGCATCTTCCCGAACGCCCGGGTGGACCGGAAGGCCACGGCGGCGGCCTAACCGGAAAGTCGACGCCTTGGGCGCCGGGCCCCTACCGGCTGGGTCGATTCAGGATGTTTCCCGGGCGGATTGAGTCCCGGCACGACTGATTGTCCAGAATTCGACAAGTCATCCCTGCGCGGCAACCCTGTGCAGGCGCGACCATCACGCCCGCCAGGCCCAGTGGGACTGGACCCTGAGGCCTGAAGTCCTCGGCGCCGGCTTTGGGCGCAGGGCCGGTCTCATAAGTTTTATGATTATTACTTTCTGAATGTGATATCGACTGTCCCGTGGACCGGTTGGGGTCAGGATGGGGAAACCCCTTGCACCACCACCCAAGGGGCGACGGGCCGCCGGTCTTCAGAAATGGGTTGCCCTCGAAGTAAGGTAATTGCTTACATAACAAATCTGACCTCTTCACTAGGGAGGGCTTCATGCTCCATCTCATTCTCTGTAACCTCTGGTGGCTGTTGCTGGGCGCCCTTCTCGGGTGGCTCGCAAGCTGGCTGCTGGGCCGCGGCCGCCTTGGCGGCTCCGCCGTCGCTGCTGAACCGGGTGTCGACTACGCCGCCGCAAAGGCCGCGGGCTTCCGTGTCACCGGTCTGGACAACCTCGAGATCATCGAAGGCGTCGGACCCAAGATCGCGCACCTGCTGCGCTCCAACGGCGTGGGCACCTTCGCCCTGCTCGCCGCCGCCAGCCAAACGGCCCTGAGGGACATCCTCAAGACCGGCGGTCCGGCCTATGACATCGCCAACCCCGAGACCTGGCCCGAGCAGGCTGGCCTGGCGGCCCAGAACCGCTGGCAGGACCTGCGCAACCTGCAGGACCGGCTCGACGCCGGCGTCCGGCGCTGATCGAAGGAGACCTGACCCATGTCTGACCACAACTCCCTCGCCGGCTGGAATCGCCTGCACAAGATCGTTGCGGCGATCCTGGCCCTTCTCCTGGCCATTCTCTGGCTGACGAAGATCGCCACTCCGGCAGGCTGCTGCGGCGCTTCTGGCCCTGCCGCGGCTCCGGCCGTCGCCGCCATCGCCGCGGCTCCGGCTGTGGAAGCTGCGGCTCCCGCCGCCGCTCCGCCGGCCGCAAAGCTGTACTTTGACGTCGACGTCTCGGCCAAGATCGCCGAGGGCGAGGCCGGCCTGGCGCCCATCGTCGCCTGGCTTGCGGCCAACCCGACGGCCCGCGCCGTCGTGACCGGCTATCATGACCCGACGGGCGGCGCCCAACGGAACCATGACCTCGCCAAGTCGCGGGCCCAGACCGTCCAGGCCGCCCTCGTGGCCGCGGGCGTCGCTGCGGACCGCATCGACCTGGTGAAGCCGATCTCCACCGATGGCGGCGGCGACCTCAAGGAAGCCCGTCGCGTGGAAGTCAGCGTGAAATAAGGCTGGGAAGGTTCCCGGCGCCTCCGGGCGGCGGGACCGACCTGCAAGGGGGGCCCCGGGCGCAAGCGTCCGGGGCC
>CAIMLY010000220.1 GCA_903842425.1 uncultured Alphaproteobacteria bacterium
ACAGCTTCGCCATGGCCCGGCGCGTGGCGCGCGAGGAGGGGATCCCGGTGGGCATCTCCTCCGGCGCGGCCCTGACGGCGGCCTTCAACCTGGCGGACCGGGACGACTACGCCGGCAAGACCATCGTCGCCATCATCCCCTCCTTCGCCGAGCGCTACCTCTCCACGGCCCTGTTCGACGGCCTCTGAGGTCCGCCATGCCCGACGTCTTCGACCCCGCGGCCCTCTCGGCGGTCATGCGGCGGGTGAAGGGAAGGGACACGGGGCCGGAGCTGAAGGTGCGCCGCCTGCTGACCCGTCTGGGCGCACGCTACCGCCTGCACCGGGCCGACCTGCCGGGACGCCCGGACATCGTCCTGCCGGGGCGACGGCTGGCGGTCTTCATCCACGGCTGCTTCTGGCACGGCCATGACTGCGCCCGGGGAAGCCGGGTCCCGCAGGCGCGGCGGGACTACTGGACGGCCAAGGTCGCCGGTAACCGGGCCCGGGACGCGCGAAACCTCGCCGATCTCTCCGGCGCCGGCTGGCGGGTGGAAACGATCTGGGAGTGCGCGCTGAAGGCGCGGGCCCTGCCGGTCCTGGAGGAGAGGCTCAAGGCGCTTCTGGCGGAGACGGCGCCTCGACCCTGACCTCGCACCGCACCGAGTTGGCGATGAAGCATTCGAGGTGGCTGGCCTCGTGCAGGGCCTCCAGCGTCTCCGCGTCCGGGGCCGGGCCGACCCAGGAGATGTCCGGCCGCAGGACCACCTCGACCAGGCCCTTGCGGCCCGGGGCGACCTCGCCCATTCGGCCGCGGGCGGCGTCGGCATAGCGGTCGATGACGAAGCCGGCCCGCCGCGCCTTGTCCAGGAAGGTCAGCATGTGACAGCTGGAAAGGGCCGCCACCAGCATCTCCTCGGGGTCGATGCCGGCGGGATCGGCCCATCGTCCCACCACCGAGGGGGCGGCGGAGGCGAGGATCTCGGCGCCCCCGTCGAAGGCGATCCTGTTGGCCCGGCTGTAGCGTCCCTTAGGAAAGTCGGCGCCGGGCTGGACGCTCCAGCTGACGTAGGCGTCGTGGTCGGACATGCGGTCTTCCCCGTCCTCAGAAGGCCTCGGCCGGAAGGGCCATGACGGTCTCGGCCCCGGACTTCAGCCGGGCCAGGTGGACGGCGGCCTCCGGCAGGATCCGCGCAAGGAAGAAGCGGCCGACGGCCAGCTTGGAGGTCCAGAAGGGGTCGGCGTCGCCGGCGGCGATCTTCGCCTGGGCGACCAGGGCCATCCGCGCCCACATCCAGGCGAGGGCGGTCAGGCCCACCAAGTGCAGGAAGTCGTGCGAGCCGGCGGCGGCGTTGTCGGGATTGGACAGGCCGTTCTGCATGAGCCAGCCCACGCCTTCCTGCAGCTGGGCCCGGGCGCCGTCGAGACCGTCGAGGAAGGGGTCGGTGGCGGCGTCGCCCCGGGCGCCGGCGGAGAAGGCCTCCAGCTCGGCCAGCCAGGTCAGCATGGCCCGACCGCCGTTGGCGGGCAGCTTGCGGCCCACCAGGTCGAGGGCCTGGACCCCGTTGGTCCCCTCGTAGATCAGGGCGATGCGGACATCGCGCATGTACTGGCTGGCGGGGAAGTGCTCGGTGAAGCCCGAGCCGCCGTGCACCTGCAGGGCGTCGGAGCAGACCTTCAGGCCCCTGTCGGTGAGGTAGGCCTTGACCACCGGGGTCATCAGGGCGGCGTAGTCCGAGGCCTTCTGGCGCACGGCCTCGTCGGGATGGCCGTGGGCCAGGTCGCCCTGCAGGGCGGACCAGAAAAGGAAGGCCCGGCCGCCCTCGACGAGGGCCCTGCCCTCCATCAGCTGGCGGCGCACGTCCGGGTGGACGATGATTGGGTCCGCGGGTCCGCCCGGGTTCTTCGGGCCGGTCAGGGCCCGGCCCTGGAGCCGGTCGCGGGCGAAGTCCGAGGCCGCCTGGAGCGCCGCCTCGGCCTGGGCGATCCCCTGCAGGCCGACGCCGATGCGGGCCTCGTTCATCATCACGAACATCAGGGCCAGGCCGCGGTTCTCCTCGCCCACCAGCCAGCCCACGGCCTCCTCGTGGCGCATGACGCAGGTGGCGGAGCCGTGGATGCCCATCTTCTCCTCGAGGCCGTCGCACCAGACGCTGTTGCGCGTCCCGGGTTGGCCGTCGGCGTCGGGAATGAACTTGGGAACGATGAAGAGGGAGATGCCGCGCACGCCCTCCGGGGCGCCCTCGACCCGGGCCAGGACCAGGTGGACGATGTTCCCGGCCATGTCGTGCTCGCCCCCGGAGATCCAGATCTTGGTCCCGGAGATGCGATAGCTGCCGTCGGCCTGGGGGACGGCGCGGGTGCGCAGGAGACCCAGGTCCGTGCCGCAGTGCGGCTCGGTCAGGTTCATGGTCCCGCACCACTCGCCCGAGGCCAGCCTGGGCAGGTAGAGAGCCTTCTGGGCGTCGGACCCGCCGTTGAGGATGGCGGAATAGGCCCCGTGGGTCAGTCCCGGATACATGGAGAAGGCCATGTTCGCCGAGGAGCTCATCTCGGAGAAGGACAGGTTGATCACGTGTGGCAGGCCCTGGCCGCCGAAGGCGGGGTCCGCGCCGATGGCCGGCCAGCCGCCGTCCACCAACTGGCGGTAGGCGTCAGCGAAGCCCGCGGGCGTGCGGACCGAATGGTCCGGCGACCAGGTGCAGCCCTCCCGGTCGCCCACCGCGTTAAGCGGGGCCAGGACCCCCGCAGTGAACCGGCCGGCCTCCTCGAGGATCTGGGCGACGACCTCCGGCCCGGCCTCGGAAAACCCCGGCAGGTCGGCGAAGGCGCCGACCTGGAGGAGATCATTCAGGAGGAAGGCGTGTTCACGGACCGGCGGGCGGTAGGGCATGCAGGAACTCCAGGCAAACTCGGGCTTGCTGCGTCAGGTCGCGTCAGCCGGCGCGGCGCATCTCGCCCGGACGCGGACGGCGGGGCCGGATGGCCTCGACCGGCTGCTCCAGGAGCTCGGGACGGGTCTGCTTCAGCTGGTCCTCCAGGCGCGAGCAGGCCTCCTGGAGCACGTCGACGGCCATGTCGATGTCCCGGCGCTGCGACTCCAGGGCCCGGATCCGCTCGCGGAACTTGGCCAGGGAGATGGCGTTCTGGGTCGCGCAGCCATCGCCGATTTCATAGAGGTCGAGGATCTCGCCGATCTCCGACAGGGCGAGGCCCACGCGCTTGCCGCGCAGGATGAGCTGGAGCCGGGCGCGGTCCTTGTAGGAATAGACCCGGTTCATGCCGTCGCGCTCAGGCGAGATCAGGCCCTTGTCCTCGTAGAAGCGCAGGGCGCGCGGCGTGCAGCCGAACTCCTGGCAGAGCTGGCGGATGGTGAAGGTGCGGGCGGGGCGACGCAGTTCCGTGGGCATGTCCGGTGACTCCCTCTGAGGCAAGATAGGTGACGCGCACGTAAGAAGACCTTACGCGAACGTCAAGTGCCCGCCTCAGGCCTCCGAAGGGTTCCGGCGGGCCCCGCGGCCGCCCGGCGCGGGAAGCAGGATCTCGAAGACCGTCCCGGCGGGCCCCGTCGCCGCCAGGGCCAGCTCGCCGCCGTGGCCCTGCACCAGCTCCCGGGCGATGGCCAGCCCCAGCCCCGCGCCATCAGGGCGGCCGGAGCCGGAGAAGGGCTGGAACAGGCGCTCCCTCGCCCGGTCCGACAGGCCCGGGCCATTGTCCGCCAGGGTGATGATGTCGGACTCGCCCTCCCGGCGGCAGCCGGCGCGCACCACCCCCGACCGGGGCGGGACGACCGCCTCGATGGCCTCCCGGGCGTTGCGCATGAGGTTGACCAGGATGCGGTGCAGCTGGTCCGGATCGGCCTGGACCAGAACGCCGGGCGCGACCTCGCAGACGAAGAGGATCCCGTCCGGCCGGTCGGTGAGCCGGCCCTCCTCGGCGGCGTCGGCGAGGGCCCGGGCGAGGTCGACGGAGACCGGCGCCGGCGGCGCCTCCTGCGTCTTGCCGTAGGCGAGGACGTCGGTGGCCAGCCGGACGGCGCGGTCCAGCGCCCGCTCGAGGCGGGGCAGGGCCTGGGCGACCCGGGGATCGGGCACGGAGGCGAGGCGCTCGGAGGCCATCTGGGCGCTGGTCAGCATGTTGCGCAGGTCGTGGTTGATCTTGGCCACCGCCTCGCCGAGGGCCGCCAGGCGGGCCCGGGAGGCCAGGGCGACCCGCAGGTCGGCCTGCATCCGGTCCAGCTCGATCTCGGCGCGGCCGATCTCGTCGCGCCGTCCGGAGGGATCCAGGTGGGCGGCCGGATCGTCCGGGTCGGCCCGGAACCGCTCCATGGCCCGGGTGATCCTCTGCATCGGCCGGACCAGGAAGAAGTTCAGCGACAGGAAGACCAGGGCCCCCGCCAGGCCGGCGACGAACAGGGTGGTGAAGACCAGCTGCCAGAGATAGGCCTTGAGCTCGCCCTTCAGGGGGGCGTGGGGCGCCACCACCTCGATGAACTCGGCCTCCTCGCGGAAACGGGGCTCGGCGACCACCCGGACGGCCCGGTCGTCACCGGCGCTGAGGGTCAGGAAGGGGGCGATGAGCCAGGAGCTCACCGCCTGCTGGCGCAGGTCGACGAAGTAGGGCGCCTGGTCCCGCCGGGGCCCCTGGAGGACCAGCCGGCGCAGGCCCCGGGACTGGATGGCCACGGTCTCCACTCCCGCGCCGGCCAGGAGCTGGGCCGAAAGCTTCTCGGACACCACCCGGTCGGGCGCCACCTCGGTGGCCAGGGAGGCGAGCTCGGCCGCCCGCACGCGGTCCAGAAGCCAGTTGCGCTCGAAGGCCGCCAGGGCAGGGGGCAGGATGAAGGCGCCGGCCAGGGCGACGAAGAGGGCGGTCAGCACGAGCAGGCGCGCGGACAGGCCTCCCGGCCAGAAGAGCCTCCTGCCGGTTCGACCCCATCCGGCCTTGACGGCGGCGGGTGCGGGCGCCTGGACCTCGGCCATGGCTCTCCAGTAGGCGAAACCCGGCCATCCGGCAACGCGTCGGGGCCTCAGCGGGCGCCCACGGCCTCGGCGAGGGTGCGGAAGCCGTCGGCGCGAAGCTGGGCGGCGAGGTCCTTCCCGATCCGGACCGCGAGGCTGGGCCCGGCGTAGACCAGGGCCGAATAGAGCTGGACGGCCGAGGCGCCAGCCCGGATCCGGCTGTAGGCGTCGTGTCCGGTGGCGATCCCACCCGCGCCGATCAGGGGCAGGCGGCCAGCCGCCGCAGTGCTGAACCGGCCCATGACCGACTGGGCGATGTCCCGCAGGGGGGCGCCGGACAGGCCCCCCGCCTCGTTCCCCTGGCGCGAACGGATGTCCGGGCGGCTGAGGGTGGTGTTGGCGACGATGATCCCCGAGAGGCGGAAGGCCAGGACCGTCTCGACGATGGCCTCGATCTCGGCGTCTTCGAGGTCGGGCGCAACCTTGAGGAACAGGGGGACAGCCTGGTCCTGCGGCAGGGCGTCGCGGGCTTCGGCCGTGCGGCCGAGCAGCTCCTCGAGGGCTGCGCGGGTCTGCAGGGCGCGCAGTCCGGGCGTGTTGGGCGAGGAGATGTTGAGGGTGAACCAGTCGGCCAGTCCCCAAAGTCGCTTCAGGCCGGTCACATAGTCGCCGATGCGGTCGGCGGAGTCCTTGTTGGCGCCGATGTTGGCCCCGACGGGCCTGGCGCGGCCTGGCCGTCCGATGCGTCCGGCGAAGGCCTCCACCCCCTCATTGTTGAACCCCATCCGGTTGATGACGGCCGCATCGTCCGTCAGGCGGAAGAGGCGCGGCCGGGGGTTGCCCGCCTGGGGCAGGGGCGTGACGGTGCCGCACTCCACGAAACCGAAGCCCGCCGCCAGCATGGGGCCGAAGGCCTCGGCGTTCTTGTCGAAGCCGGCGGCCAGGCCGATGGCGCTGGGAAGGGACAGGCCCGCGACGTGGGTCGCCAGGATCGGGTCCGGGGCCGGCGCACGCGGCCCGAGGCCGAGGGCCAGGGCGCGGATGGTCAGCCGGTGGGCGTCCTCGGGGTCGAGGATGTGCAGGGCCGCGGCGGCGAGGTCATGGACGACGCTCACGGCGCGAGCCTCAGCCGGGGTGTCCCGTCCTCGCCCAGGGGGGCGGGCAGGACCCGCAGCACGGCGGCCACCGGAAGGTCCCCGTAGAGGTGGGGAAAGAGGTCGCCGCCCCGGGAGGGCTCCCAGCGCAGGGCCTCGCCAAGGTCGTCGCCCTCGACCTCCAGGACCACCAGGCCGACCTTGCCGGCGAAGTGGCGCGCCGCCGTCTCCGGGGCCTGTGCCGCGGTGGAGAAGTGGATGTAGCCGTCCGCCAGGTCGACGGCCGATCCTCCGAAGCGCCCGGCCTGAAGGGCGGCCTCCCACTCGGCCCGGGGCAGGATCTTGTAGACCCGGGTCATCCGGCGGCGTCGGGCTGGAAGAAGCCGTCGAAGACCGCGCGGCCATTGGCGTCCAGGGCGAAGGCGATGGCGGCGGAGGTGGGAAAGCCGGCCCGGACGCGCGACAGGACGCCCGAGGGCCCCGAGCCTTCGGTCATCAGGTCCTCGGCGTATTCCTGGAGCCCGGGATTGTGGCCGACCAGCAGGACCACCCCGGCCTCGCGCCCGGCCTCGCGGGCGATGCGGCGCATCTCCGAGGCCTCGGCCAGGTAGAGGGCGTCCTCGAAGCGGACCTCGCAGCCGGGCAGCAGGGCGCTCATGGCCGCCCAGGTCTCGCGGGTGCGGACGGCGGCGGACACCAGGGCCAGGTCGGGGATCAGGCCGACGTCGGCGAGGGCGGAGGCCACGGCGGCGCAGGCCTCGCGCCCGCGGGGCGTCAGCCGGCGGCCGAAGTCGCCGCCGGTCTCCGAGCCCGCCTCGGCCTCCCCGTGCCGGAGGAGAATCAGCCTGTCCATGCCCGCTCCAAATCCCTTGCGGGACGTTCATAGCCGCACCGGCGCCGCGTGCGAAGCGGTTGACAGCGAAACGGTCAGGCGGTCCAAGCGGGCCGATGAAGGCCCTCTCGCCCAGACAGGATGGAATGGAGTCCGGCGGCGGCGTCTGGCGGTTCCCCGCCGAGCGCCCGCTGAGGCTGGACTCCGGCGCGACCCTGTCGCCCCTGGAGGTGGCCTACCGGACCTATGGCCATCTCAACGCCGACCGCTCGAACGCCGTCCTGGTCCTGCACGCCCTGACCGGCGACCAGTACCTGGCCTCGACGCAACCGGTGACCGGCAAGCCCGGCTGGTGGACCCGGATGGTCGGGCGCGGCCTGCCCCTCGACCCGGACCGCCACTTCATCATCTGCGCCAATGTCCTGGGCGGCTGCATGGGCACGACCGGCCCGGGCTCCACGGACCCGGCGACCGGCGCCCCCTGGGGCCTGACCTTCCCGGTGATCACCATCGCCGACATGGTCCGCGCCCAGGCCATGCTGGTGGAGGCCCTGGGGATCGAGACCCTGTTCGCCGTGATCGGCGCCTCCATGGGCGGCATGCAGGCCCTGCAGTGGGCGGCGGACTATCCGGATCGGGTCTTCTCGGCCATCTGCATCGCCGGGGCGGCCCGGCATTCGGCCCAGAACATCGCCTTCCACGAGGTGGGACGTGCGGCGATCATGGCCGACCCCGACTGGCGCGGCGGCGCCTATGAGTCGGCAGGCGTGCGGCCCGAGAAGGGCCTGGCCGTGGCGCGCATGGCGGCCCACATCACCTACCTGTCCGAGGCGGCCCTGCAGCGGAAGTTCGGCCGCGAGCTGCAGCGCGACGGCCTGTCCTGGGGCTTTGACACCGACTTCCAGGTCGAGAGCTACCTGCGCCACCAGGGGGCCAGCTTCGTCGACCGGTTCGACGCCAACTCCTACCTCTACATCACCCGGGCCCTGGACTATTTCGACCTCGCTGCGGCCTACGACGGCCAGTTGGCGGGCGCCTTCGTCCGGGCCCGGGACGTCCGTTTCTGCGTCCTGTCCTTCTCTTCGGACTGGCTCTATTCCACGGCCGAGAGCCGGCACGTGGTGCGCGCCCTCAACGCCGCCGGATGCCGGGCCAGCTTCGTCGAGATCGAGACCGACAAGGGCCACGACGCCATCTTCCTGGACGAACCCGCCCTGGATTCGGCGCTGCGGGGCTTCCTGGCCTCGGCGGCGGAAAAGCGGGGCCTTCCGTGAGCGGGCCGATGCGCGAGGACTTCCGCGAGATCCTGCGCCTGACGCCCGCCGGCGCACGGGTGCTGGACGTCGGCTGCGGCGAGGGCGACCTCCTGGACCTGCTGACCCGGGAGCGGGGGGTCGACGGCCAGGGGCTGGAGATCTCGGCCGCCGGGGTCTCGGCCTGCCTGGCCCGGGGCCTCGCCGTGGTGCAGGGCGACGCCGACCGCGACCTCGACAGCTTCCCGACCCGGGCCTTCGACATGGCCATCCTGTCCAAGACCCTGCAGCAGATGCGCGACCCCCGGCACGTGGTGTCGGAACTGCTGCGGATCGCCGACCGGGCGGTGGTGAGCTTCCCCAACTTCGGCCACTGGCGGGTGCGCTGGGCCCTCCTGGCCCGGGGGCGGATGCCCGAGACCCGGACCCTGCCCGATCCCTGGTGGTCGACCTCCAACATCCACCTCTGCACCCTGCACGACTTCCTGGCCCTGACCGATGACCTGGGTCTTCGGATCGATGCCTGTTCGGCCCTTTCGGGCGGGCGACCGGCGCGGCCCATCGACCCGCGCTCCACGATCGAGAACTGGCGCGCCGAGGCGGCCGTCTTCGTGCTGAGGCGGGGCTAGGTTTTGACGACTGAAGTGAGGGCTGCGGCGACCCAGCTGACCCCCCTCCGACGCGCTGCGCGCGCCACCTCCCCCGGGGGCAGGAATTGGAGTCTGCAGCGCTTCTGGAGTCCTAACCCGAGATCGCCGCGGCGTCGGCTTCGCCGGTGCGGATGCGCAGGGCGGTCTCGAGGTCCATGACGAAGATCTTGCCGTCGCCAATCTTGCCGGTGTTGGCGCTGCGGGTGATGGCCTCGACCACGGCGTCGGAGATGTCGGTCGGCACGGCGATCTCGAGCTTGACCTTGGGCAGGAGCTTCACCTCGTACTCGGCGCCCCGGTAGACCTCGGTCTTGCCCCGCTGGCGGCCGTAGCCGCGAACCTCGGTGACGGTCAGGCCTGACGCCCCGGCCTCTGTGACGGCCTCAAGGACGGCGTCCAGGCGGCTCGGCTTGATCACGGCGACGATCATCTTCATGGGCGGACCTCCGGGTGCGTCCCGGGACACTAACGCCGAACCGGGCCGCCGGCCAAGGTGTGCTGGAAATCAGCGCCCGGCGAGGTCGAGGAGATACTGTCCGTAGGCGGTCTTCGACAGGGCCTCGCCGGCCTGGCGGACCTGGCCGGCGTCGATGAAGCCGTTGAGGAAGGCGATCTCCTCGAGGCAGGCGATCTGCAGGCCCTGGCGCTTCTGGAGGGTGCGGACGAGCTCGCCGGCCTCCAGCAGGCTGTCATGGGTGCCGGTGTCCAGCCAGGTGAAGCCGCGGTCCATCTTCTGCACGTAGAGGTCGCCGCGCTCCATGTAGAGGCGGTTGAGGTCGGTGATCTCCAGCTCGCCCCGGGCCGAGGGGCGGACCTGACGGGCCATCCCGACCACGTCGCGGTCATAGAAGTAGAGGCCGGTCACCGCCTGGCGCGAGCGCGGGCGGGCGGGCTTTTCCTCCAGGCTGAGGGCCCGGCCGGTCGCATCGAGCTCGACCACGCCGTAGGCCTCTGGTCGCTCGACCTCGTAGGCGAAGATGGTGGCGCCCGTGGTGCGGGCCGCGGCGGCGTCCAGAAGGCCGGTCATGCCGGCGCCGAGGAAGATGTTGTCGCCCAGGATGAGGGCGGCCGGGTCGCCGGCCAGGAAGTCCTCGCCGATCAGGAAGGCCTGGGCCAGGCCGTCGGGGCTGGGCTGGACGGCGTAGGCCATGCGCACCCCGAACTGGGAGCCGTCGCCGAACAGGCGCTGGTAGTTCCCAAGGTACTCCGGCGAGGAGATGATCAGTATGTCCTGGATCCGCGCCTGCATGAGGACGGACAGGGGGTAGTAGATCATCGGCTTGTCGTAGATCGGCAGGAGCTGCTTGTTCACCGCCAGGGTGGCGGGGTGCAGGCGGGTTCCGGCGCCGCCCGCCAGGATGATGCCCTTCATGCGCCGGCCCTTTCCTCGTCCGCCGGCCGCAACAGCCGGTCGACCACCTCGTCCGCCGCCTCGGTCCAGGGCCGGGGGCTGAGGCCGAATGTGCCCGTGAACCGCGCGGTGTCCAGCCGGGAATTCGCCGGACGCCGGACCGGCGTGGGCCAGTCGGAAGAGGCGATGGGGGTCAGGGCCGGGACCTTGCGGCCCGAAGCCGCCGCCCGCTCGAAGACCCGGGAGGCCAGGCCGAACCAGGTGGTCTCGCCGCCGTTCACGAAGTGGAAGACCCCCGAGGGCGACGGATCCGGTCCGGCCAGCCGGCGGCAGGCCGCCCCGACGGCGGCGGCGATGTCGAGGGCCGAGGTGGGGCAGCCCCTCTGGTCGGCGACCACGGACAGGGCCTCGCGGGTCTCGCCCAGCCGCAGCATGGTGCGCACGAAGTTGGTTCCCCAGGGGCTGAAGACCCAGGCGGTCCTCAGGATGACGTGCCGGGGATTGAGGGCGGCCACGGCGAGTTCGCCGGCGGCCTTCGAGGCGCCGTAGACACTGACCGGTCCGACCGGGTCGTCCTCGAGGTAGGGCCGGTCCGACCCGCCGTCGAACACGTAGTCGGTGGAGAGGTGGACCATGGGGATCGCCGCCGCGGCGCTGGCCTTCGCCAGGGCGGCGGGCCCCCGGGCGTTCGCCGCCCAGGCCTCAGGGGCGCTGGACTCCGCGGCGTCCACGGCGGTCCAGGCGCCAGCGTTGACGACGGCGGCCCAGGGACGCGACGCCACCCAGCCTTCCAGGGCGGCGGGATCGGCCAGGTCGAGGTCGGCCCGGGACGGGGCGACGACCTCGAAGCCCTTGGGCGGGGCTTCGAGCAGGGCCCGGCCGACCTGTCCCGTACCGCCGGTCAGCAGGAGGGCGGGAAGGCCGGAGCCAGTCATGCGAAGGTCTCGGTCTCGGGAGGTCGGGGAAGAATCCCGGGCGGCCCGGCGCGGCGGCCGGGCCGGAGCCCCGGTCAGTCTCCGGCGCCGTCGCTGGAGGCGCCGGCCCGCTCGGCGGCGGCCAGGGCCCGCTCGCCGGCGGTCATCTGGCGCTCGGCGATCCGCGCGGACTTCCCGCGGCGGTCGCGCAGGTAATAGAGCTTGGCCCGGCGCACGACGCCGCGGCGCTTGACCTCGATGCTCTCGATGTTCGGCGAGTGGATCGGGAAGATCCGCTCGACGCCTTCGCCGAAGGAGATCTTGCGGACCGTGAAGCTCTCGTTGATGCCCTGGCCCTGGCGGGCGATGCAGACGCCCTCGTAGGCCTGGACGCGCTCGCGCTCGCCTTCCTTGATGCGGACATTGACGCGGAGGGTGTCGCCGGG
>CAIMLY010000221.1 GCA_903842425.1 uncultured Alphaproteobacteria bacterium
CCCTCGGGATGGCGCGTCCGGGCTCGGCGCACGCCGCGGCCCCTTCGGTCTTCCGGCATGGGGTGGCCAGCGGGGATCCGGACGCCTCGAGCCTTGTCCTGTGGACCCGGATCACGGCGCCGGCCCCCGTCGAGGTGATGTGGGAGATCGCCGAAGAGGACTCCTTCAGGAACCTGGTCGGCTCCGGTCGCCTGCGGACGGGCCCCGAGAGGGACTTCACGGCCAAGGTGCTGGTGGGCGGCCTCAAGCCGGGCGCGCGCTACGTCTACCGCTTCCGGGCCCTGGGAGAGACATCGCCCGTCGGCCGCACCCTGACCCTTCCGACGGGCCGCCTGGATCGCCTGGGCCTGGCCCTGGTCTCCTGCTCTAACTACGCCTTCGGCTGCTTCAACGCCTACGCCGCCATCGCCCGGGATGAAGCGGTGGACGTCGTCCTGCACACGGGTGACTACATCTACGAATACGCCGCCGAAGGATGGGGCGCCGAGACCGGCCGTCGGATCGGTCGCCTTCATGAACCGGCGGGGGAGATCGTCACCCTGTCCGACTACCGGATCCGTCACGCCCAGTACAAGACCGACGCCGGGTCCCTCGCCATGCTTTCCGCCAAGCCGCTGCTGTGCTGCTGGGATGACCACGAGAGCGCCAACAACCCCTGGACCGGCGGCGCCGAGAACCACCAACCGGCGACCGAGGGCGACTGGGCCGCCCGGCGCGAGGCCGCCCTCCAGGCCTATTACGAGTGGATGCCCATCCGCGATCCCGCGCCCGGGCGGACCCGCGCCCAGTTCTGGCGCACCTATGCCTTTGGCGACCTCGCCACCCTCTGCACGCTGGAGACGCGGCACACCGCCCGGACCCTCCAGGTCGACTACGCCGACTGGCGCGACCGGGTGAAGACCTTGCAGGACGCTGAGGCCCTTGAGCGCGCGACGATCGGCGCCCCTGGCCGGCGACTGATCGCCCCGGACCAGGAGGCGGACCTCTCGGCCGCCTGGCGCGCCTCCATCTCGGCCGGGCAGCCCTGGCGGCTGATCGGCAATCCCATGCCCATCGCCCGGACCCGGGTTCCGGACGTCACCGCCCTGGGCCTGGTCCCGGATCTGTCGAATCCGGCCGCCGCAGCGCTGGCCTGGAAGGGGCGTTGGAACCTGCCCTTCTACCCGGACACCTGGGATGGCTACGCCTGGGCGCGGGAGCGTTTCTACGCCGCAGCCCGGGAGGCCGGCGCCCCGGACCTCGTCTTCCTGACCGGGGACAGCCACAGCTTCTGGGCGAACCAGTTGGCCGATGGACAGGGCCGGGCTGCGGGCGTCGAGATCGGGACTGCAGGGGTCACCTCCCCGGGTGACTTCATCGAGAGCGGCTTTGGCCCGAAGGCTTCCGCCCGGCTCGACAAGGCCTTGGCCGACCACAACCCCGAGGTGCTTTGGACTGACGGCCTGCACCGGGGCTATGTCCGGGTCGAGCTAGGACGTTCCGGTGGCCGCGCCATCTTCCTGTCCACCCCCGACCTGGCGCGGCCCGGCCACCGGGCTGAGGTCCTGGGAACCTGGCGCATTGATCGGGGGCCCTCTGGCCTGCGCCTTTCCCCCGCCTAGGGCGGGAATCGATTGACCTTCGGGAAGGGCTAATGGTGTCTTCAGTGTTCAGCGAAACAGTGCGGTAACCGGCTGAAGGACACCGTTCCCCCGGGTGCTGGGGATTGGTGATGGGGGGAAGGATCATGGGAAGACTCTGGACCAGCCTGGTCCTCGCCTTGTTCCTCGCCGCCTGCGGCGGTGGCGGTGGTGGCGGAGGATCGACAGGTACGGGACCGGCGCCCATTCCGCCTCCGACCGAGGCTGAGGCCGGCCGGCTTCTCTCCCAAGCCACCTTTGGAGCCACCGACGCCGACATCGAGCAGGTTCGGGCTACGACCATCGAGGCCTGGATTCGGAGCCAGATCAGCGCACCGGCCTCAACCCCGACCCACCAGGCCTTCCTGGAAACCCGCCTGGTGGAACTGAGGCAGACCACGCCGACCGCCCAGCTCTTTCCCGACCTTTTCTACGACTCCTGGTGGCGTACGGCTGTCAACAGCCCCGACCAGCTCCGCCAGAGGGTCGCCTTCGCCTATTCCCAGATCTTCGTCATCTCTGCGGGCGCCGATGGCATCGATCCCCGTGGCGCGGGGTCCTATTACGACATGCTGACGGCCAATGCCTTCGGCAATTACCGTGACCTGCTTCAGGCGGTGACCCTGCACCCCATGATGGGGCGATACCTGACCTACCTGGGTAATGTGAAGGAAGACGCCGCCGGGACCCGAACGCCGGACGAGAACTACGCCCGGGAAGTCATGCAGCTGATGACGATCGGCCTGTTCCAGCTGAACACGGATGGCACCCCCAAACTCGACCTCAACGGCAGGCCCGTCGCGGCCTATACCCAGGCTGACATTTCCGGCCTCG
>CAIMLY010000222.1 GCA_903842425.1 uncultured Alphaproteobacteria bacterium
CCGCGCCGTAGGTGTCGATGAGGTCCAGGGGGTCCATGACATTGCCCTTGGACTTGGACATCTTCTTGCCAGAGGCGTCGCGGACGAGGGCGTTGAAGAACACCCGGCGGAAGGGGACCTCGCCGGTGAAATGCAGGCCCAGCATCATCATCCGGGCGACCCAGTAGAAGATGATGTCGAATCCGGTGACCAGGGTGTGGGTCGGATAGAACCGCTTCAGGTCGGCGGTCTCCTCCGGCCAGCCCAGGGTCGAGAAGGGCCAGAGTCCCGAGGAGAACCAGGTGTCGAGGACGTCCTCATCCTGGCGCAGGGCCGTCTCGGCGCCATAGTGCGCCCTCGCGGCGGCCAGGGCCTCGGTCTCCGTCTCCTCGACGAAGACCGCGCCGTCGGGCCCGTACCAGGCCGGAATCCGGTGGCCCCACCAGAGCTGGCGTGAGACGCACCAGGGCTCGATGTTCCGCATCCACTCGAAATAGGTCTTCGACCAGGCGGCGGGCTCCAGGACGGTGCGTCCGTCCTCCACCGCAGCAATGGCGGGCTTGGCCAGGGTGACGGCGTCCACGAACCACTGGTCGGTCAGATAGGGCTCCACCACGACGCCGGACCGGTCGCCGTGCGGCACCACATGGCGGGTCGGGTCGATGCCGCGCAGCAGTTCCAGGGCCTCGAACTCGGCGACCACCTTCTTGCGGGCCACGAAGCGGTCGAGGCCGCGATACGCCTCAGGCGCCGCGTCGCTGATGCAACCGAAGTCGTCCAGGATGTTGATCATCTCCAGGCCGTGGCGCTTGCCGACCTGGAAGTCGTTGAAGTCGTGCGCCGGGGTGATCTTCACGGCTCCGGACCCCTTCTCGGGATCGGCGTAGTCGTCGGCCACGATGGGGATCAGCCGCCCGACAATGGGCAGTCGCACCCGCTTGCCCACGAGGTGGGCGTAGCGCTCGTCCTTGGGGTTCACCGCCACGGCGGTGTCACCCAGCATGGTCTCGGGCCGGGTCGTGGCCACGACGATCTCGCCCGAGCCGTCCTCCAGCGGATAGGCGAAGCGCCAGAAATGGCCGTCGACCTCCCGCTGCTCGACCTCCAGGTCAGAGATGGCGGTCTGGAGGTGGGGGTCCCAGTTCACCAGCCGCGTGTCGCGGTAGAGCAGGCCCTGCTTGTGCAGGGTGACAAACACCTTGCGGACGGCGGCGCTGAGCCCCTCGTCCAGGGTGAAGCGCTCGCGGCTCCAGTCGCAGGAGGCGCCCAGCCGGCGAAGCTGGCGGGTGATGGTCCCGCCGCTCTCGGCCTTCCAGGTCCAGACGCGCTCGAGAAAGGCCTCACGGCCCATGTCGCGCCGTCCGACATTGCCCTCGGCGGCCAACTGGCGCTCGACCACCATCTGGGTGGCGATGCCGGCATGGTCCGTGCCCGGCAGCCAGAGCGCCGCCTTGCCCCGCATGCGCTCGAACCGGATCAACACGTCCTGCAGCGTGTTGTTCAGGGCGTGGCCGATATGCAGCGACCCCGTCACATTGGGCGGCGGGATGACCACCGAGAAGGGCTCGGCCGACGGATTGTCGGTCGGCGAGAAGGCGCCGGAGGCCTCCCAGCGGGCATAGAGCCGGGGCTCTGCGGTCTTGGGGTCGAAGGTCTTGTCAAGCATGGCGGTTTCCGGGGCGGACCCCTAACGGAAGGGCCGCCCGCGTCAAGTGCAGGCGAGCGGACCGACCCTAGCGGACCCGGCCGCCGCGGGAGATGCGCTCGATCTCGGCCTGGACCTGGGCCTCGACGATGTCGGGAAGGTGATCGTCCAGCCACTGCTTGAGCAGGGGGCGGAGAAGCTCCCGGACGACGTCTTCC
>CAIMLY010000223.1 GCA_903842425.1 uncultured Alphaproteobacteria bacterium
CAGTTCGACGCCCCGGTCTCGATCGTCGTCACCTACGACCGGTCGATCCACGGCGGCGACATCGGGCCGTTTGACTGCGGGGCGGTGACCAACTGCCTGGTCAACGCCGCCTGGTCCCGGGGCCTGGGCTGCGTGATCAACAGCCAGGGCATCATGCAGTCCCCCGTGGTCCGCGAGCACGCCCGCATCCCGGACGACCAGGTCATCATGATCTGCATCGCCATGGGCTGGCCCGACGACAGCTTCCCGGCCAACGCCGTGGTCTCGCACCGCAAGCCGGTGGACGAGGCGGCGGTCTTCGTCGGCTTCGACGGGGAGTGAGGCTTGGCCCCGGCGCTTCCGGGCCTTCCCCGGGTTTGACAGGCGCCGCCGGGGGCCCCACCTCAGGGACGACACGCCGACCGAACCGGAGACCCCCAGGCCATGCCCTCAGCCCCCTCACCCCCGCCCATCGACATCGGCATTCCCCTGGTGGAGCGGCGCGCGATCGCCGAGGGGCTCTCGGCCCTGCTGGCGGACAGCTACACGCTGTACCTGATGACCCACAACTTCCACTGGAACGTGACCGGGCCGCAGTTCAACAGCCTGCACGCCATGTTCATGGGCCAGTACACCGAGCAGTGGACGGCCATCGACATCATCGCTGAGCGCATCCGCGCCCTGGGCTTCCCGGCGCCGGGGACCTACGGCGAGTTCGCCCGCCTGACCTCCATCCGCGAGCCGGAGGGCGTGCCGGACGCCAACGAGATGGTCCGCCAGCTGGTGGTCGCCCAGGAAGCCACGGCCCGCACGGCCCGCAACCTCTTCCCGGTGGTGGACGCGGCACGGGACCAGCCCACGGCGGACGTGCTGACCCAGCGCATCAATGTCCACGAGAAGACCGCCTGGATGCTGCGCAGCCTGCTGGAAGGCTAGGTGGCGGCCGGCGCCCCTCCCCTCGTCTCCGCCCTCGTCGTCGGCGCCGGCGTCGGCGGACTCACCGTGGCCCTTGCCCTGGCGCGGGCGGGCCTTTCGGTGACGGTGGTCGAGCAGGCGAAGGCCCTGGGCGAGGTGGGGGCCGGGGTGCAGGTCTCGCCCAACGCCACGCGGGTCCTCTTTCACCTTGGACTGGAGGCGGGGCTCTCAGCCCTCGCCTTCCGCCCCGAGACCGTCGAGGCCCGGGGCTGGCGCCGGGGGCAGGAGATCAGCCGGGCGCCCCTCGGCGAGACGGCGCGGGCGCGATACGGCTTTCCATATCTCCACATGCACCGGGCGGACCTCATCTCCGTCCTGGGACAGGCCTGCCGGGCCGAGCCGCGGATCACCCTGCGCCTTGGCGAGACCGTGGCCGCCTGCCACGGCGAGGAAACGCCCGCCCTCGTCCTGGCTTCCGGCGAGCGGCTGGAGGCGGACGTGCTGGTGGGGGCGGACGGCCTGCGCAGCGTCGTGCGCGAAACCCTGTTCGGTCCCGCAGCGCCCCGCTTCACGGGTCATGTCGCCTGGCGCGGCCTGATCCCCGCCGAGCGGCTGGCGGACGCCGACATCCAGCCCGTGGCGGCCCTCTGGATGGGGCCCGGCGCCCACTTCGTGCACTACTATGTCCGGGGCGGGACCCTGGTGAACTTCGTCGGCGTGGTCGAGGCCGACGACTGGCGCGAGGAGTCCTGGTCCAGCCGGGGCGAGGCCGCAGACCTGCGCCGGGACTTCGCCGGCTGGCACCCCACGGTGCGGCGGATCGTCGAGGCTGCGCCGGAGGACGCCTGCTTCCGCTGGGCCCTGTTCGACCGGGATCCCCTGCCGAGATGGAGCCGCGGCGCGGTGACCCTGCTGGGCGACGCCTGCCACCCCACCCTGCCCTTCATGGCCCAGGGCGCCTGCATGGCCATCGAGGACGCCGCCGTCCTGGCCGCCTGCCTGTCGGGCTGCAGCCGCGCCGCCATTCCCGCCGCCCTGGCCCGCTACGAGGCCCTTCGCCGTCCGAGGACCGCCGGCATCCAGGCGGCATCGCGCCGGAACGCGACGATCTACCACCTGCGCCCGCCCTTCAGCTGGGCCCGCAACCGGGGCATGAAGGCGGGGCTCGGCATGGGCGCGGCCATGGACGGCCTCTACCGCTACGACGCCCTGTCGGCGGCGGGCGGCTAGCGGGGCGCGG
>CAIMLY010000224.1 GCA_903842425.1 uncultured Alphaproteobacteria bacterium
GAGACCGCACCGCCCGACGTATAGGTCAGCCGTCCGCCCGTGCCCGTCCAGCCGATCGCCGCGACCTGGTCCGCCAGGCTGAGCATGCGCTCGGCCCGCAGGGTCACCGACCCGCCGTTCAACCCGCCCGAGGCATTGACCGTTCCGCCCATGGCCAGGAAGCCGCCCGCGACCTCGATCGTCCCGCCGTCCAGGCCTGCGCCGCCCGAGGCGTCGATGCGGCCCGTGACCTGCACCAGGTCCGACCCGCCGCCATCGAGGACGACATTGCCCAGGCGAACCCGGCCGCCTGCGCCCTCGCGCACCGTGGTGGCGATCAGCGACCCGTCCACCCTGACCGCACCCAGCATGAGGTCGCGTGCACCCTGGGCCGACAGATAGATGCGCCCGCCCTCGGCCCGGGCGGTTCCGCCCGCCGTGACCAGGGCGCTGAGCGGACGCCCCAGGGCGTCCACGAGACCCTCAGCATCTGTCACCGGCAGCGCGACCTGCAGGAACTTGTCACCCGAGAAGTCCACCGTCAGGAGATCGCCGGCGCCGAGGCCGATGCGGCCCAGCCGCGCCTCGACCACGCCCTCGTTGACCACGGCCGACCCGACCAGGGATGCGCCCTGAGAGGCCGTGATGGTTCCCTGGTTGACCACGGTGGCGGCGCGTCCGGTCCGCCGGAAGGTCAGGTTCCCCGACAGGAAGTCAGCATCGGCGATGTCCAGGCTGGAGCCGACAAACGCGCCCGTGTCGATCGTCGCGCCGTTGGTGATGGCAATGCCGTTGGGGTTGACCAGCAGGAACTGGCCATTGGCGCTCAGGGACCCGGCGAGGATCGAGGCGTCCTGGCCGGTCACGCGCCCGAGAAGCGCCGACATCGGACCCGGCTGGTCTATGCGCACGCCGGCGCCCGAGGCGATGTCGAAGCTCTGGAAGTTGACGATCGCCCGTTGGGTGGACTGGGTGATCAGCAGACGGTTCGGGGCGGGGTTCCCAAAGGCGACGCCGCCCTGCACGACCTGGGGTCCGACCGGCAGTTCACGCCCGGCCGGCGGCGCGACGGCGGAGGCTTCCTGGGCGATGGCTGGGCAGAAGAAAAGGGTTGCAACGCTGGCGAGCATCGCCCCGCGCAGGGATGTCCGAAGATGTCGACCGTTAATCGGTGAAGGGCGAACGCCAAGAGCAGGTTGCGCCAGTCGAATGGGCGAACTCGGCATTCAAATGCTCCGCCTGGGTGAGCGAATCCATCGCCACTCCGAATAGCTGTTCGACAGTTATGGCCCCTCGAGCGGACCAAAGAATGTCGGGAATTCATTTGTTATTTAACGTATCTTCCCCTTCGTTTCCAGTCCTCAACCCTGACGCGCCCACCCCGACCTGGCGCTGGGGCGGCGGCAAGAGGCGTGGGGTCGGGCTGACCCGGAGGGCGTAACATGGCGGCTGGCGTTTCATCCTTCCTCGCGGCCCTGGCCCTGGCGGCGGCGACAGGGTCCGGAGGCGCAGGCCTGCGGGCTGACGACATCCCCGTGGCGCACACGCCGAAAGTCCCCGGCGGATACGGCAGGACCTTCCCGGAACCGGTCCTGCGCCGATGCACCGAGCCCCTGGCTGCAGGCGCCCCGGACCTGCGTGGGATCTGGCGGATCGTGGAGGTCAACGGCAAGGCGCCGG
Organism: uncultured Alphaproteobacteria bacterium; assembly: GCA_903842425.1. Lineage (GTDB taxonomy): Bacteria > Pseudomonadota > Alphaproteobacteria > Caulobacterales > Caulobacteraceae > Phenylobacterium. The sequence goes on from CAIMLY010000224.1 coordinate 1,660, forward strand.
CCCCGGGCGAGCGCATGCACGGCTATGTGGAGCGGATCGAGCAGTGCGGGAACCGGATCGTCGACATGGGGGGCGGGACCATCGCCGACGCCCGGGCCGACGGGACCGAGGCCAACGCCGTGCACGACGTCTCGGTGCGCGACTTCCGCACCCCGATCGTGGCCATCGCCACCTACGAGGCGGGGGCCTTCATCCTGCGCCCCGTAGGGATGCCGGGGATCGAGGTGCGCCGCTGGCTGGAGCCTGACGGCCGGATGGGCTGGACCCGGCCCGACCTCGGCCGGATGCGCCTGGAGCGCATCGGCGGGCCGAACGATCCCTACACCCGGGGGGAGTAGGCGACAGGCCGCGTCAGGCCGCTTCGGCGGCCTTGAAGGCGGGTCGCGCCTCCAGACGATCGGCATAGGCGCCGAGGTTCGGGAAGTTGCCGAAGTCCGCGCCGAGGCGGCGGGACATGATGATGGCGTGACCCGTGATGGTGTCGGCGATGGTGAAGTCGCCGGCGATGTACTCGCGCCCGGCCATGTGGGCCTCGGCGGCCTCGAGCACCCGGTTGAGCAGCTTCACGGCCCGCGCCGCCATCTCCGGGTTACGCCGGTCGGGGGGCAGCAGGACCGTCTCGACCACATAGTTGTTGATCGGCGGCATGATCATGCCCTCGGCATAGTGCAGCCACTGCAGGAAGAGCGCAAAGTTGGGGGCGTCCGGGCCGGGGGCCAGGTGCTGGGCGTACTTCGCCCCGAGGTATTGGGCGATCGCGGTGCTCTCGGAGATCGTCGTGTCGCCGTCGATCAGGGTCGGGACCCGCCCGTTCGGGTTGATCCGGGTGTATTCCGGCCCCCGCATCTCCCTCTGGCCGAGGGTGAAGCGCTCCAGCTCATAAGGCAGGCCGATCTCCTCGAGGAGCCAGACCGTGCGCACGGCGCGGGAGTTCGGAGCGAAATAGACCTTCATGGGGATGTCCTTGTCTCGGGGGCGCCGTTGGAGGCGTGCAATCTAGCAGCCGAGACGCCCCCCGGGCAACGTCCCGGGCGCCCTCGAGGATCGCCATGGCCCCCGCCCTAACCGCAGAGCCGCTGCACCACCAGGGCCTCAAAGGCGGCGTAGTCTGTCCAGGCCGAGGCCACGCGCACCGCATGGCCCGCAGGGTCGATAGCGGTGAGGCCGTCGTCGCGGACGGCGAGGGGCAGGGTTTCCATCTCCAGCCCCGCCTCTGAGAAGGCCAGGTAGACGGCGACGGTGTCGAAGAGGACGGTGGAGCGGTCGCGCCAGCGCTCGGGGTTTCGGCCCACGGCGGGCAGCCAGAGGCGGTAGGTCTCCAGGACGGCGGCGGCGAGACTGTCGGGCCGGGCGCCGGCGTGGGCGGCGAAGCGGGCGTAGGCCTCTCCGCGCAGCACCACGGAGCCGCAGGTGTCGACCGGGGTGATCGTCTTCTCCCAGGGGGCGGCGAAGACCGCCTGCGCCGCGCCGGGGTCGGCCAGGACATTGTACTCGGGTCGCGGGGGCGAGCCCGGCTGGTAGCCGACCCGCACGGCGCCCTGCATGCCGACGAACCGGGCGCGGCCGGCGATGCGCGGCGCCCGCCGGAGAGCCTCGGCGATATTGGTCAGGGGCCCGATGGCCAGGACCACGGGCGGCTCGGGCGAGGCGTCGATGGCGTCGACCAGGGCCTGGACCCCGTCGGCGTGGACGGTGGAATGGGAGGCGAGGTCCCGGGCGTCGGCCCAGCCGCCCTGGGGCTGGCCCTGCATGGCGGGCGGCACGCGCAGGGGCCCGCCGATCCCGAGGCCAATGGGCACGTCGCGCCGGCCCGCCACCGCCAGAAGGCGGGCGCAGAGCCCGCCGCGATAGTCCGTCTCGCCGCTGACAGTGGTGACGAGCTTCAGGTCCAGCTCCGGGGAGGCCAGCAGCATGGCCAGGGCCCAGGCGTCGTCGATATCGGTGCCGATGTCGGTGTCGAGGAGAACGGGGATGGGCATGGGGGGCTCAGTGACGGCTCAGCGACTTGGTTCGGACCGGTCCTTCCGCGCCAGCGACCCTGGCGCCCCGGGCCCTAGGGCGCCACCGCCAGGGCCCCCGGACGGCGCGGATCGGCGGCGCCCAGGAACAGGCCCTTGTCGATCATGATGGACTGGGCGCTGCCCATCGTCTCCGCCGCCTTGACCGGATGCCCCTTCGCGCGGAGGGCCGCGACGGTGTCGGGGTTGAAGTTGGGCTCGACCTCCAGCGTATCCGTCGCCGCCTGGAAGATACGCGGCTGGTGGGTCGCCTCGGCGACGTTGAGATCGAAATCGATCACATTGACGATCACCTGCAGCACGGTGTCGATGATCGTGCTGCCGCCGGGCGTGCCGGTGACCAGCCAGGGCTTGCCGTCCTTGAAGACCAGGGTCGGCATCATCGTCGACAGCATCCGCTTGCCGGGGGCCATGGCGTTGGGCGGCGACGCGCGACCCTCCTCGGCCGCCTCCACAGACTGCTCGTGGCTGAAGTTGTTCATCTGGTTGTTGAGGACGAACCCGGTCCCTTCCACCATCACGCCGGAGCCGAAGTCGGCGCCCAGGGTGTAGGTCGTGCTGACGACGTTCCCGGCGGCGTCGGCGATGCTGTAATGGGTGGTGCTGGGGCTCTCGTGTCTCCAGGGATCGCCGGCGCCGAGGGCCTTTGCGGGCCTGGCCCGGTTGACGTCGATCCGCCGGGCCTGCTCGGCGCCGTAGGCCTTGGAGGTGAACCCCTTCAGCGGGACCTTCACGAAATCCGTATCGCCCAGGTAACGGTAGCGGTCGGCGTAGGCCATCTTCATGGTCTCGGCCATCACGTGCAGCGCACCTGAGGAGCCGGCGCCGCCCAGCGTCTTGAGGTCGAAGGACTCCAGGGTGTTCAGCATCTGCAGAAGGGTGGCGCCGCCTGAACTGGCCGGCGGGGTCGTCGCGACCGTGTAGCCGCGGTAGGTCCCCACCAGGGGCTCCCGGACCACGGGCCTGTAGGCCGCGAGGTCCTCCAGGGTGATGAGCCCCTTGTTGGCCTTCATGTCGGCGGCAAGGCGACGGGCGATCTCGCCCTTGTAGAAGGCGTCGGCGCCGTGATCGGCGATCTGCTTCAGCGACCAGGCGAGGTCGGGCTGCCTGAGGACCTCGCCGGCCCTGTAGAGTTCGCCGCCCGGCTTGTAGAAGGTACGTTGCCCAGCGGCGCTCTCGGTCATCCGCTCCCGGGCCCAGCTGAAGACGAAGGCCTCGTCAGGCGTCAGCACGACCCCCTCGTCCGCCAGCCGCCAGGCCGGCATGACCACGTCCTTCCAGGGCAACCGGCCATACCGCTTGTGCGCCAGAGCGAGGCCGGCGACCGTTCCGGGCACGGCTGAGGCCCGGTAGCCGCGGGAGGCCTGGGGCGTTTCTTCGCCCTTGCCGTCAACGAACATGTCCAGCCTGGCCGCCGCTGGCGCGACCGAGCGGAAGTCAATGACGACAGTCTCCCCCGTCCTGGCCATGTGGACCAGCATGAAGCCGTCGCCGCCGATGTTGCCCGCCCTCGGCAGGGTGACCGCGAGGGCGAAGCCCACAGCGATGGCGGCGTCGACGGCGTTGCCGCCCTTGCGCAGGATCCCGGCCCCGATCTCGGTGGCGACCGCGTTCTGGCTGACCACCATGCCCCGCTCGCCCACTGCAGGATGGTGGATGGCGGGGTACTCGAGAAGCTGGCGGCGTTGCGACTGGGCCTGCGCCACTGGTGCAAAGGCCAGGGACAGGACCGCAAGGGCGGCGAGCCAGAACCGGATCATGGGCATGGGTCAGACATCCCTGGAGGACTTGTAGATCTCGACGTCGATCTCGTTCTCCCAACGGGCCACCACGGTCGCAACGGCAAGGTCGCTGGTGTTGTTGGGCACGGTCCGGATCATGTCGAGGACGCGGTCGAAGGGCAGGATGAAGCCGACCAGGATGGCGGTCTGCTCCGGAGAAATCCCAAACGTCGTCAGCACCCCGGCCAGCATGAACAGGGATGCCGACGGAACCGGTGCGGTGCCAACGGCGACCATCACCGTGGTGACACCGACCAGCAGGTACTGCTCAGGACTGAGCTGAACGCCGAACGCCTGGGCGGCGAAGGTGGCCAGGAGGGCGATGTAGAGCGCCGTCCCGTCCATGCTGACCGTGGCGCCCAGGGGCAGGGCGGTGGAGACCACGGCGGGCTTGATGCCGAGGTTCTCCTCCGCAACCCGCATCGCCACCGGCAGGGTGGCCATGCTGGACGAGGTCGAGAAGGCCACCAGCATGGCGTCCGTGATGCCGCGGAAGAAGGGGATCACCGGCAACCAGGCCATCAGCCTCACGACCAGGCCATGGACGATGAGGCTCTGGAAGATCGAGCCGCCGAGAACGCAGAGGGCGAGGACACCGATGCTGGCGAAGACTCCCACGCCCGTCGTCCCCATGACCGTGGCGATCAGGGCGAAGACCCCGAAGGGAGAGAGCTCCATGATGATGGCCACGACCTTCAGCATGACTTCGGAAGCCGACTCGAAGACAGCGGCCAGGGGCCTCGCCTTCTCACCGGTGGCCAGGATCGCCGAGCCCAGCAGAAGCGCGAAGAAGATGGTCGGCAGCAGCGCGCCGTCGGCCAGGGCCTTGAAGATGTTGGCCGGAACGACGTCGTTGATCCCGAGGCCGACCGACCCGCCGGCATTCAGCACCTGCGGCGTGGCGGCCGAGAAATCGGCGCCCAGGCCGGGACGGGCGAAAGCGCCCAGCGACAGGCCTACCCCAACGGCGACGGAGGTCGTGAAAAGATAGAGCACCAGCGTCTTGACCCCGATGGAGCCGAGGCGGCGGGGGTCTCCGAGGGCGGCCACACCGGAGACGATGGTCACCAGGACCAGGGGGATCACCGCCATTCGGATCAGCTGGACGAACAGGTCGCCGATCCACTTGATCGAGACGGCGCCCGGCCCCCAGAGGAAGCCGACGAGGCCGCCGACCAGCAGGGCCGCAATGATGCGTCGCCACAGCGGAATCGCGAACCACAGACCGAACAGGCGTGCGAAGACGCCGGGCGCCCCCGGCGGCTCTGCTGCGGATCCGGTACGCCCGGTCATCGCAGGCGTCTCCGTCCCGGGCGGAGCGCCGTACCCGTGGCGGCGGGAGGTGTCATGCCGGGCGCGTCGTTCCCGCCTCTCCGGGACCTAGAAGCGCTTGCTGACCGAGGCGTACCAGTAGCGGCCGGTAGCGTTGTGCAGCGCGCCCAGGTAGCCGAAGTTGTTCGACGCCAGGGGCGGGTCCTTGTCCTCGATGTTGCGGACACCCACACGCACCGTGGAGCCATCCAGGGCGCCGTCCCGGAAGGCGTACTGCCCGTAGACGTTGACCGTCGTCCAGGCGTCGAGCTCGTAGTAGCGGCCATTCACCTGCGCCGGACCCGTGTCGTAGACCGAGCCCACGTGGTTCACGAAGAGTCCCGCGCCCCAACCGTCCTTGCGCCAGGTCAGGGTGGCGGTCGCCCGGAACTCCGGATAGCCGTCGATCTTCACCCGGCTGCCGGCGCTGGCGACCGTCGGGCCGACCAGGGTGCCGTCGGCGATCGCTGCGATCAGGATCTTCTCCACCTCCCCCGGCTCCTGGTCGTAGGCCAGAAGCTGGGCGACGTTGAACTTCAGATTGAAGTCGCCCAGGGACGTGTCGTCGAGATCGTACTCGATAGTCACATCCAGGCCCTCGACCGTGCGGGGCTGCAGGTTGGTGTAGATGTCGTTCACATAGTCGATCGTGCCGACGGGGCCGGCGCTGGTGGGAGCATTGCGGACCACGTTCGGGTTCGAGCTTCCGCGCAGGCGCAGCAGGTAGTCGTAGGCGATCTGGTTCGGGGCGCCGAGGACGCCGATCACGTTCGTCTGGCGGATCTGCCAGTAATCGGCCGTGACCAGCAGCCGGCCATACTCGGGGGGAATGAAGCCCGGCGCATAGACAAAGCCGAACGTCAGGTTGTCGGCCTCATCCGGCGTCAGGTCCTGGTTGCCGCTCCGCACTTCCAGCGTGCTCGAGGAGGTGCAGGTCGGCGGGGTCGCCGGCGGCGGGGCCGGCGGCGTGTTGATCCGGCAGGCGGCCCAGTCGGTCCGGGTGTTCGCGACTGTCGTGCCGTCGGCGTAGAACTGCGGCAGGTTCGGCGCCCGGAAGCTCTGCGAAGCCGAACCGCGCAGCGCGAAGCCGCCGCCGACCTTCCAGAGCACGGCGATCTTCGGCTTCAGGACGTTGCCGAAGTCCGAATAGTACTCGTCGCGCGCCGCCAGCTGGACGCTGACTTCCTCGACCAGGGGGATGCCCATGTCGGGCGAGACCACCGGGACCGCCAGTTCGATGTAGGCCGAGGTGACATTGCGCTGGCCCTTCACGTCCGGGGAGCCGCTCGCGCCCATGACGTCCGTGCCATAGACAAGGCCGGAGATGGGGTTGGTGTAGGTGATCGTCCCGTCCAGCCGGTCGTCCCGGTCGTCGAGGAAGGTCTCGCGCCGGAACTCGACGCCGGCGGCGGCGCCGAGCGGGCCGGCCGGCAGCTCCATGAGGTCGGGGTTGGAGACCTTGAAGTCCGCCAGCGCCAGGGAGGTCTCGCTGATCCGGTCGACGTTGATGAGGAAGGACTCAATGGTCGCCCGGCTGTTGGGCGTTCCGTCGCCGAGCGAGAAGGCGCCCTGAGAGCCGCCATTGAAGGGGTTGTAGGCGTCAGGGGTGGACCGCGACACGGCCCGTTGGAAGAGCGTGTTGCTGACCGCGTTGTAGGTCCGGTCCCGGGTCCGCGCCTCCGAGTAGAGGACGGCCGTGTCCCAGTCCCAGCCGCGCCAGTTTCCACGCAGGCCGCCCAGCAGGCGGAGGCTGTCGTCGGTCACGGTGTAGCTTCGGGGACCCGTGTCGACCGGCCGGTAGGTCGTCATGTTCAGGGCCAGGCCGCCGGTCGGGACGTTGGTGAGGTTGGCCAGGCGATTGGGGCTGCCGGTGGGGCCGAAGGGGTTCCAGTAGGCGCTGGCGGCGAGGCTGATCGGCGCCGAGGAGAGCGGCGCCGACTGCTCACGGCTGCCCTTGAAGAGCGAGTGATAGTAGCCGAGCTCGCCGTAGAACTGGATGTCGTCCGTCAGGTCGCGCTCGATCGTGCTGAACAGGTTGGTCCGCTCGACGCTGCCGCGCAGGGTCCGGTCCGGGTTCTCGTCGTAGCGCAGCGGACGCTGGGCGGTGTTGGTGGTGACCCCGTTGCGGATGCAGATGTCGCCGGCGCCGAACACGGTGCTGTTGCAGCCGCCGGTCTGGGTCAGGGCATTGGCGACCGGCTCGATGTGGAACACGCCGCTGGCCGTCAGGTTGACGCCGGACTGCTTGACCTGGAGCGTGGAGCTGCTGGAGGTCAGGCCGACGACGCTGAACGACCCCCAGGGGCTGGAGGTCGACCGGTTGTCGAAGGCCGTGCTCCCTTCCCAAGGCGTGCCGACGACGCCGGGGCGATGATCTTCGCTGGCGGAGTAGTCGCGCTCACTCGCGTTCAGCCGCGTGCGGCCGGTATAGCTGCCGAAGAAGGTCAGGCGCGTGCCGTTGTCGAGCTCGGTCCCGGCCTTCACCGTGAACAGACCTTCCTGGTAGTCGGTGCCTTCCGATCCACCGCCCTGGAGTTCGATGCGGAGGCCCTCGAAGCGCGTATCCAGGACCGTGTTGACCACGCCCGCCACGGCGTCGGCGCCGTAGATGGCGGCCGCGCCGTCCCGGAGCACTTCCACACGCTTCACGCCCGAGACCGGGATCGCATTGGTGTTGGGCGTGGTGACCGGGACGAAGTTCTCGGTCTGGGTGCCCGGGTGCAGGACGGACCGGCGCCCGTTCAGCAGCATCAGGGTGTTGCCTGTGCCCAGGCTGCGCAGGTTGAGCGAGGCGACGTCGCCGCGGGCGTCGTTCAGGTTGCCGGTGGTCCGGGCCTCCTGGAACTGGACGTCGCCGGCCTGCGGGATGGACCGGAACAGCTCGTCGCCCGAGACCGCGCCGGTGGCGATGACGTCGTTCTCGCTGACCAGGGTCACCGGAAGGGAGGTGTCGACCTTCGCGCCCTTGATCTGGCTGCCGATGACCGTGATGGCCTCGACTTCCGTCCCCCCTGCGCCCGTGTCCTGCGCGAAGGCCGGAGCCGCTGCAAGGGACACGCCTGCGAGCAGGGCGAACTTAAAGGTCGTCATGATCTTGTGGGACATGCCCGGTAACCCCCTCTTTGCGCGGAATCGGGCGTTCCGCCCTGATCCCGGCTTCTTGCAGTGCACAATCGCCGTTGGGGGCTCGCACGCCAACCCCAAAATCCTCCCGCGCCGGGGAAACCGCAGCTGCTCCCCGAGGCAAAGAGGACCGAGGCGGCGATCAGCGGCTGGAGGCTCACGCCGAAGACCCTGTTCCCGTGACGGCGAAGTCACCCGGCCATAGGGACGCAGTCGCCACCTGCCCGCAGGCCCGAGGGGGCGCTACAACCCGATGTTCTTCGGTGGGAACTTCACGAAGGTCGCCCCGTGCTGGCGCATCTCCGAGCCCATCGTGGCGAGCCAGGCGCTCATCCGGTGGCCGACCGTGTAGTCTTCCTTGGGGTTGAGGTAGAGGTTGAAAAGCCAGGGCGCCGTGCCGACGTCCTGCACCGTCGCCATGTCGATCCAGAGAAAGGGCGAGCCGTTGTTGGTGACGACGTGCTGGTGAATTTTCAGCTCGTGCATCCGCATCGCCATGAGCGTCGTATTCATCCAGAAGTAAA
>CAIMLY010000225.1 GCA_903842425.1 uncultured Alphaproteobacteria bacterium
CCCGGGAGACAGCCGAGGACTACCGCACCCTGCGCCTGTCCCTGAAGGCCCACCCCTGCGCCTTCCTGCGCGAGGAACTGGCGGCGCGGGGTGCCCGCCCGGCGGCGGACCTGAAGCGGATGCGGGACGGGCGCCGCACCGCCGTGGCCGGCCTGGTCCTGGTGCGCCAGAGGCCGGGTACGGCCAAGGGGGTGGTCTTCATGACCCTGGAGGACGAGACCGGGACGGCCAACATCGTCGTCTGGAAGGACGTCTTCGAGGCGCACCGGCCAGCGGTCATGCGCTCGGGCCTGGCCCTGGTGGAGGGGCGGGTACAGGTGGCCGGGGGTATCCTCCACCTGGTGGCCGAGCGGATCACCGACCTGTCCGTCCTGGCCGCCGCCCTGAGGACGGACGAGCCCGGCGAGACGACGCCCGCCGGTGCGGGACGCCTGGTGGCCAGCCGGGACTTTCACTGACCTGCGGACCTTGACGCCCGCCCGCCCCTCCGGCGAAGTCCAGGCCAACAGGGAAACACGCCATGCTGAACATGCTCGCCCGGGCCGCCGCCCTCACCCTTGCGCTGATGGCCGGCGCCGCCGCCGCAGAGCCCGCCCGGGTGAAGGTGGAGACCGGCGTCCTGGCCGGCGAGGCGAAGGACGGGGTCGGCGTCTGGCGCAACATCCCCTACGCCGCCCCGCCGACAGGCGAACGTCGCTGGGCGCCGCCCGTCCGGGCCGCGGCCTGGAGCGGAGACCGCGACGCCACCCGGAACGGCCCCTCCTGCCTGCAGAAGATGAACGCCGACGGGACCCCGAACGGCGGCGGCGCCAACGGCCCCATGAGCGAGGACTGCCTGCAGCTCAACGTCTTCGCCCCGGCGAAGGCCCGCAAGGCGCCGGTCATGGTGTGGATCCACGGCGGCAGCCACCGGGAGGGGGCGGGCTGGATCTACGATGGCTCGGCCTTCGCCCGGCAGGGGATCGTGGTGGTGACGATCAACTATCGCCTGGGCCCGCTGGGATACTTCGCCCACCCCGCCCTGACCGCCGCCGCCCGCAAGGGCGAGCCCCTGGGCAACTACGGCCTGATGGACCAGATCGCCGCCCTGCAGTGGGTGAAGCGCAACATCGCCGCCTTCGGGGGTGACCCCCGGCAGGTGACGGTGTTCGGCGAGAGCGCCGGGGGCATGAGCACCCTGGCCCTGCTGGCGACGCCCTCGGCCAAGGGCCTCTACGCCCGCGCCATCGTCCAGTCGGGCGGCGGCTGGTTCCCGCCGACGACCCTGGCCGCCAAGGCCGAGACGGGCGAGAAGGCCCTGGCGGCCCTGGGCCATGACAAGGCCTCAGCCGCCGACCTGCGGGCCCTTCCGGGCGAAAGCCTCATCAACGGCGTCGGCGGCAGCTTCGGCCCCTTCCCGGACGGCCGCCTCCTGAAGGAGACCCCCAGCCAGGCCTTCGCTGGCGGCCGGGCCGCCGACATTCCCCTGATCATCGGCTGGAACTCAGGCGAGGACTCCCTGATGGGCCCCTGGCGGCCAGAGATGGTCCGCGCCGTGCCTGCGGAGGCCCGGACGGCCTATCCCGCAGAGGCCGCTAAGGGCGACGAAGCCCTGGCCCGGGCCGTCTTCACCGACCGGGCCATGGGCGCCCCGGCCCGCTGGATCGCCCGCCAGGCCGCCTCGGGCGCCCCGGCCTGGCTCTATCACTTCTCCTACGTGGGAACCCGGTTCCGGCCCTTCACCGACCGGGCCGCCCACGCCGCGGAGATCCAGTACGTCTTCCAGTACTGGGGTCGGCGGACGCCCATGTCGGCGGTATCGGAGGAAGACCGGGCCATGGCGGCGCTGATGAACGGCTGCTGGGCCGCCTTCGCGAAGACCGGCCGGCCGGACTGTCCCGGCGGCCAGGCCTGGCCCGCCTATTCAAGGTCGCAGGACACCCTTCTGGAGTTCGGCCGCGGGACGGGCCTGAGGACCGGATTCCAAGCGGGTCGCCTCGATTTCCAGGAGGAAAGGACCCTGCCGGGGCTGGCCCTGCCCTGAGACGGCGCCCACGGTCGCCGCTGACGGGGGTCAACGGCGATCCCGCTGACCCCTTCCCGGCCGCCACTGTTAAACCCCTTTCAAAGTTTAGGGCTAAGGGTGTGACCGACCCGAAGCAGGACCCCTCATGATTCGCGCCCGCAGAGCCCGCATTGTCGCCACCCTGGGACCGGCGACCCGCAAGCCGGAGCAGATCGTCGCCCTGGCCCGGGCGGGAGCCGACGTCTTCCGGGTGAATTTCAGCCATGGCGAGCACGCCGACCACGCCACCGCCATCGCCCGGGTGCGGGCCGCCGAGGTCGAGGTGGGCCGCCCGCTGGCGGTTCTGGCGGACCTGCAGGGCCCGAAGATCCGGCTGGGCGAGTTCCGGGGCGGGCGCGTGGAGCTGACCCGGGGCCAGGCCTTCCGCCTCGACCGCGACCCGACGCCGGGAGATGCCCGCAGGGTCTGCGTGCCCCACCCCGAGATTTTCGCCGCCCTTCGCACCGGCGCCGAAGTGCTGCTGGACGACGGCAAGGTGCGGCTGAAGGTCGGCCGCTTCGGCGAGGACTTTGCCGAGACCGAGGTGATCAGCGGCGACATCCTGTCCGACCACAAGGGCCTGAACCTGCCCGGCCTGGCCATTCCCATCCCCGCCCTGACCGAGAAGGACCGCCTGGACCTCGACTTCGCCCTGACACAGGGCGTGGACTGGGTGGCCCTGTCCTTCGTCCAGCGCGCCGCCGACATGGCCGAGCTGAGGCAGATCGTCCTGGGCCGGGCCGGCGTCCTGGCCAAGATCGAGAAGCCCGCCGCCCTGGAGGCCCTGGACGAGATCCTGGACCTGTCCGAGGCCGTCATGGTGGCCCGGGGGGACCTCGGGGTGGAGCTGGCGCCCGAGGACGTGCCGGTGGTCCAGAAAACCCTGGTCCGCGCCGCGCGCATGCGGGGCATCCCCGTCATCGTGGCCACCCAGATGCTGGAGTCCATGATCCACTCGCCGACACCGACCCGGGCCGAGGCCTCGGACGTGGCCGCCGCCGTCTACGAGGGCGCCGACGCGGTCATGCTGTCGGCCGAGACC
>CAIMLY010000226.1 GCA_903842425.1 uncultured Alphaproteobacteria bacterium
CGCACTCCGGATACCACTGGTCCCAGCAGATCCCGGCGCCGATGCGCCCGAAGCGGGTGTCCCAGACCCGGAAGCCGGTGTCGCCGGGGCGGAAGTAGTACTTCTCCATGTAGCCGGGGCCATCGGGGATGTGGCTCTTGCGGTAGAGGCCCAGCAGGGACCCGTCGGCGTCCACCATGACAAGGCTGTTGAAGTAGTGCGGGCCCTCGCGCTCGAAGATCGAGATGGGCAGGACCACGCCCAGCTCGGCGGCCAGGGGGGCCAGGGCGGTGACGCAGGGGTGCTCGCGCCAGGGATGGGCCTCGGCGAACCAGCGCTCCTCCTGGGCGACGCAGAAATAGGGGCCCTGGAAGAGCTCCGACGGCAGGATGACCTGGGCGCCCTTGTCCGCGGCCTGCCGGATCAGATCGGCCGTGCGGGAGATGTTGGCGTCCCGGTCGGCGCCATAGGCGGCCTGGAGGGCGGCGACGGTGAGGGTGCGGGGCATCAGGCCGGCTCCTGCTGGGAGATGCAGTGGAAAGACCCGCCGCCAGACAGGAGGGCGTTGGACGGCAGGGAAATGACCTTGCGCCCCGGGAAGGCCTCGGCAAGCCCCTGGGCGGCCAGGCGGGCGGCGAGGCCCTCGCCGTAGACCGGCAGGATGACCGCGCGGTTGGCGATGATGAAGTTCATGTGGCTGGCCGGGGCCCCGCCCACGCCATCGACCTCGATCCAGCCCGGCGAGGGGATCCGGATCACGCGCAGGGTGCGACCCGCCGCATCCGTCATGCCGGACAGGGCCCGGGCCGCGGCGTCATAGACCTCGCCATTGGGGTCGCCGGCGCCGAAGCCCACCGGGCAGAGCACGACGCCGGGGGCGGCGAAGCGGGCCAGGTTGTCCACGTGGCCGTCCGTGTGGTCGTTCTGAAGGCCGTCGCCGAGCCAGAGGACCTTGCAGGCCCCGAGGTCCCGCGCCAGGGCCGCCTCGGCTTCCGCCTCGGTCCAGTCCGGGTTCCGGTTGGGATTGAGAAGGCACTGGCGGGTGGTGAGGATCGTCCCCTCCCCGTCGTGGTCCAGGGCGCCGCCCTCGAGGATGGCGTCGCTGCGCGCAAGGTCGACCCCGGCCACGGCGGCGACCTGGTCGGCGACCTCGTCGTCATGGGGCAGGTCGTACTTGCCGCCCCAGCCGTTGAACCGGAAGCTGGCGGCGGCGTCAGGCCCGAGGAAGATGGGGCCGGTGTCCCGCAGCCAGACGTCGCCGAAGCGGCCGGCGACGATGTCGACGCCGACGACCCCGCCCAGGCGCCGGCGCGCCTCGGCGTCGCCTTCCGCCGTACCGGTCATCAGGCGGACCCGCTCGCCGCCAGGGCCGGCCAGGGCCCTCGCCAGGGCTTCCACCTCGTCCTGGGCGGGGACGAGGTTGTCCTCCCAGAGGTCTTCATGGCTGGGAAAGCCCAGCCACATGGCCCGGTGCGGGGCCCACTCGGCGGGGACGGGACGGGACATGGCGCGGTTCTCCCTGGAGGGACGCGGGCAGATGGGCGAGGCGGGCCCCGACGTCAAGCTTTCGCAACGCCCCTGAAAAGCGAAGGGGCGGCCCGTCGCCGGACCGCCCCCCGAATTCCGCTGAACCCGGCTGGGGTCAGAAGGAGTACTTCACCCCGAACTTGACCTGCCAGAGCGAACGGTTCGGCGCGTCCGAGTTGCCCAGCGTCTTCACCGCCGGCTGGAAGTTCGAATAGGTGTACTTGCCGCCCGACAGGGCCACGCCGACGATCGGCGCGACATAGGGGAAGTCGACCATGCGCAGGTCGCCCCACTCGTCGTTCAGCATGTTCCCGATGTTGATGAAGTCGGCGAAGAGCTTGAGCTTGGCGCCGTTCGGCACGAAGGCCGGCAGCTCCTGGCTCAGGCGCAGGTCGAACCGGGTCACGTCATCCGAGCGGAAGCCGTTCCGCGGGGAGATCTTGCCGGCGTGATCGGTCAGGCCGACGCCCTTCAGGTACTCATTGAAGGCCGCCATGTTGAAGCCCGTCGCATAGGCGACGATCGGGTCGCTGGTCAGGGTCACGTTGCCCGAGCTGTCCACCTGGGGAACGTAGAACAGCTGGCGGTTCGAGGCGCCGTCCCCGAAGGTCGACATCGAGGACGAACCCGAGCTGTTGAAGACAAAGCTGTAGGGCAGGCCCGACCGGTGCTCCATGAAGAGGGAGACGTTGGTCTTGTTGTCGTCCCAAAGCTCCTTGGTCCAGGACAGGCGCAGCTTATACGAGTGCTTGATCTCGTAGTTCGAGGTCGCCAGGCCCGGATTGTTGACGTCGGCCGTCGCGACGTTGGCCCAGTTCGAGAAGGCCACCGAGCTGGTGCCCGGGTTCACGTCCTTGGCGTCCGTCAGGGTGTAGCTGAAACTGCCGTCGAAGCCGGAGTCCCAGGACTTGGAGAGGCTGAAGGCCCAGGCCTGCTGGAAGCCCTGGTCCGTGTTGGTCAGGATCAGGTCGCTGCCCGTGTCGGACGAGGGGACGCCGGAGACGAAGAGACCGCGCTCGGCGTTCCGGCGATAGATCGGCCGGCCGTCCGGGGCGAAGGCGATCGGGGCGAGACCGCCGCGGTAGTCCTTCCAGAGGATGCCCTTGCGGACGTCGCCGCGCAGATAGTCCACCGAGAACTCGTAGTTGTCGCCCAGCCAGCCGAGGTTGAGGTCGCCCGCAAAGGTCAGGCTGCTCTTCCAGGTCTGGATCGGCTGGAAGCTGGGATCGATGCCGTTCGCGCCCGCCGAACGCTGGATGTTGACGATGGAGGGCTTGGTCGGGTCGAGCAGGGCCTCCAGCGCCGTCGGCAGGTCCGCGAAGTTGGTGACCTGGGACAGGATGGCGTTGTCGTTGGTGCCGGCCGCCAGGCCGCAGGCCGAGCTGATGAGGTTGCGGTTGCAGGAGACGCTGGCGCCGAGGACGCCTGTGTTCGAGAAGCTGTTTGAGACCCACACGGTGGCCGCGCCGCCGGAGAAGAGGCCGAAGCCGCCGGTGACCCGCAGCTTGCTGACGCCCACCGCCCCGAAGTTGGCCTCATAGTCCGGCCGCCAGTCGAAGCTGAGGCGCGGCATGAGGACCGACTTGCCGTCGAGGTTCTCCGAGTTGGAGAAGCCGTAGCGGCTCTCGAAGTAGGGGTTGGCCAGCGGCTTGTCGTCCTGGCTGAGCCGGGTGTAGCGGAAGCCCGCCGTCACCGTCAGGTCCGGCGTGATACGCAGGGTGTCCTGGGCGTAGATGTTCCAGGTGTCGTAGTCGAAGTTGGCCGCCAGGTCCTTCTCGTTGCGGACGCCGTCGCCGTTCGCGTCGACAATGGCGTTCTGGTAGACGAGCTGGTTCAGGACGCGGTTCTGGAGGTCCGCCACGCTGTTGAAGGTGAACTCGCCTTCGGTGCGCTGGGCGAAGAGGTTATAGACCTCGAGGTTCTCCTTCTCGATGCCAGCGGCGAACTCATGGTCGCCGAGATCGTAGAAGGCGCGGGCGCGATAGGTCTTGACCGTGTTCTCAAGCTCGTTGGCGTGGCGGGAGTTGTCCGGACCGGCCAGAATGCGGGTGCCGGTGTTAAGCACGGCTGGGTTGGCGCCGATGGAGAACTGTCCGTACTCGGCCGCCTCGTCGCCATTGCCCGTGGCGTTGCCGGCGACCCCGCCCACGGGGACCTGCAGGGTCACCACTTCCTTCTGGGTGACGGTCAGTTCGGTGCGGAGGTTGTCCGTCCACTCCGAGTTCAGCTGGGCGGTGTAGACGGTGAGGTCATCGCCCTTGGTGTAGTAGTTCGAGTAGAGGGCCAGCTGGGTGGAGGAGGAGCGATTGCCCTCGATCAGGCGCGTACCCTCGGTGGACTGCCAGGTGAAGGCCAGGCGGTGGTTGTCCGTGATGTTCCAGTCCAGCTTGACGAGCTTCTTGGTGTCTTCTTCCGGCAGGGCCAGGTTGTTGAGGATGGAGCTCTCGGAGTCGACGCCATAGCCATAGACATTCTTCAGGATGTCCTGGACCTGGGTCACCTGGGCCGGCGTGATGAAGGGGATGGCGGCGGCGGGGTTGCCGGCGATGACCGGCTTGCCCGAGCCCACCGGGCCCGCGATGGTGCCGCGCTCGGCGTCAAACTGCTCGTAGGACAGGAAGAAGAAGAGCTTGTCCTTGATGATCGGCCCGCCGAGGGTGGCGGCCCAGGACTTCTCCTCGAAGATGTTGGTGAAGGTCTGGCCGTCCGACTTGTCGCCGATGTAGTCCTGGTCGGA
>CAIMLY010000227.1 GCA_903842425.1 uncultured Alphaproteobacteria bacterium
GCCCAAGGCCGAGGGAGAGCGTCCCCACTACCTGGTCATCAACGCAGACGAGTCCGAGCCGGGCACCTGCAAGGACCGCGAGATCCTGCGCAACGATCCGCACCTGCTGATCGAGGGCGCCCTGATCGCCAGCTACGCCATCCGGGCCCATGCCTGCTACATCTACATCCGCGGCGAGTACGTGCATGAACGCGAGCGCCTGGAGGCCGCCATCAAGCAGGCCTACGAGGCCAGGCTGATCGGCAAGGGCAACATCCACGGCTGGGACTTCGACCTTTTCGTCACCCATGGCGGCGGCGCCTACATCTGCGGCGACGAGACGGCCCTGATGGAAAGCCTCGAGGGCAAGAAGGGCCAGCCGCGCCTCAAGCCGCCCTTCCCGGCGGGCGCCGGCATCTACGGCTGCCCGACCACCATCAACAACGTCGAGTCGATCTCGGTGGTGGGGACCATCCTGCGTCGCGGCGCATCCTGGTTCGCCGGCTTCGGCCGTCCGAACAACACCGGCACCAAGCTGATGGCCATCTCCGGCCATGTGAACAAACCGTGCGTGGTCGAGGAGACCATGTCCATCCCGCTGAAGCAGTTGCTCGAGGATCACTGCGGCGGCGTTCGCGGCGGCTGGGGCAACCTCAAGGCGGTGATCCCCGGCGGCTCCTCCGTGCGCATGATCCCGGCCCACGAGGCCGAGACGGCCCTGATGGACTTCGATTCCCTGTCGGCCCTGAAGTCGGGCCTCGGGACGGCGGCGGTCATCGTCATGGACCAGTCCACCGACATCGTCCGGGCCATCGCCCGGCTGTCCTACTTCTACAAGCACGAGAGCTGCGGCCAGTGCACGCCCTGCCGCGAGGGCACGGGCTGGATGTGGCGGGTCATGGAGCGCATGGCCACCGGCGAGGCGGACATGAAGGAGATCGACATGCTCCTCGACGTCGCCAGCCAGATCGAGGGCCACACCATCTGCGGCCTCGGCGACGCCGCCGCCTGGCCGATCCAGGGCCTGTTCCGCCACTTCCGGCACGAGGTCGAGGAGCGGATCACCAACTACCGTGCGGGCAAGCCGCACGTGCAGGGCGCCTCCCTGCAGGCGGCGGAGTAAGAGATGGGATCGGTTTCCATCGTCCACTGGCTGATCACGATCAGCATCGCCGGGGCCATTGCCTTCCCGGTTTCGATGGTCCTCAGGAAGGCCGGGTTCTCGCCCTGGTGGGCGCTGGTTTCACTGGTGCCGATTGTGAACTGGATTGCGTTGTGGGCGTTCGCGCTCGTTCGCTGGCCGACGGAGAAGAGTTCCGATGCCTAAAGCCAAGGTCAACGGGGTCGAGGTCGAGTTCGAGCCGGGCATGACGGTCCTGCAGGTGGCGGAGCTGGCCGGGGAGGAGATCCCGCGGTTCTGCTATCACGAGCGCCTGTCCATCGCCGGCAACTGCCGGATGTGCCTGGTCGAGGTGAAGCCCGGCCCGCCCAAGCCCCAGGCGTCCTGCGCCCTGCCGGCCGCCGACAACCAGGAGATCTTCACCAACACCCCGATGGTCAAGAAGGCCCGCGAGGGGGTGATGGAGTTCCTCCTCATCAACCACCCCCTGGACTGCCCGATCTGCGATCAGGGCGGCGAGTGCGACCTGCAGGACCAGGCCGTGGGCTATGGCCGTGACGACAGCCGCTTTGCGCTCAACAAGCGGGCCGTCGAGGAAAAGGCCATGGGTCCCCTGATCAATACGGTCATGACCCGGTGCATCCAGTGCACCCGCTGCGTCCGCTTCATCACCGAGGTCGCCGGCGTGGCCGAGATCGGTCTCATCTCGCGCGGCGAAGATGTTGAAATCACGACCTATCTTGGCAGTGCCGTGACCTCGGAGCTGTCCGGTAACGTCATCGACCTCTGCCCGGTCGGCGCCCTGACGTCCAAGCCCTACGCCTTCAACGCCCGTCCCTGGGAGCTGAAGAAGACCGAGACCGTTGACGTCATGGACGCCATGGGCGCGGCCATCCGCGTCGACAGCCGCGGCCCGGCGGTCC
>CAIMLY010000228.1 GCA_903842425.1 uncultured Alphaproteobacteria bacterium
CTCGATCGGCTGCTGGGTCACGCCGTTGATGGCGCCGGGCGCCGATACGCCGGTGACCTCGAGCACCGTGGGCGTGATGTCGCAGACATGATGGAACTGGTGACGGATGGCGCCGCCCTGCGCGATGCCCGCCGGCCAGTGCACGATCAGCGGATCGCGCACCCCTCCGCCATGGGTGTTCTGCTTGTAGCGCTTGAGCGGGGTGTTGCCGGCCATGGCCCAGCCCAGGGGATAGTTGTTGTTGAGGTGGGCCTCGCCGATGGCGTCGATGTGCTCGAGGTTCTCGGCCAGGGTGTCGCGGACGCCGTTGAAGTAGCGCAGGGCGTTGACCGTGCCGAAGGGCGAACCCTCCTGGCTGGCGCCATTGTCCGAGATCAGGGTGATGAGGGTGTTTTCCAGGCAACCCTGCTCGCGCAGCCAGTTGACCAGGCGGCCCACCTGCAGGTCGGCGTGCTCGAGCATGCCGGCGAAGGCCGCCTGGAGCCGGACGGCCAGCCGGCGTTCGTCGTCGCTCAGCGCGTCCCAGGGCTTCACCCCGGGATTGCGCTCGGGCAGGACCGTGTCGGCCGGCACGAGGCCAAGCGCCTTCTGCCGGGCGAGCCGGTCCTCGCGCGTGGCGTCCCAGCCCTTGGCGAAGACGGACTCGTAGCGGTCGATGAAGGCCTTCGGCGCGTGGTGCGGCGCATGCTGGGCGCCCAGGCACATGTAGAGGAAGAAAGGCTTCTCCGGCGTGATGGTGCGCTGGGCCCGGATGAAGCCGATCGACTGGTCGACGATGTCTTCCGAGAGGTGATAGCCCTCCCGGTCGGGCGCATCGATGTGATGGTTGTCGAGCACCAGTTCGGGGTGCCACTGGCTGGTCTCGCCCTCGAGGAAGCCATAGTACCGGTCGAAGCCGCGCTGCAGGGGCCACTGGTCGAAGGGGCCAGCCTGCGAGGTTTCGAAGGTGGGCGTCAGGTGCCACTTGCCCGTGGCGAAGGTGTTGTAGCCGGCGGGCCTCAGCATCTCGGCCAGGGTGCCGGCGCTGCGGGCGATGCGGCCGCGCATGCCCGGGAAGCCCAGGTCCCAGTCGGCCAGTCCGCCCATGCCCACCGAGTGGTGGTTCCGTCCCGTCAGCAGCGCCGCGCGGGTCGGCGAGCACAGGGCGGTGGTGTGGAAGTTGGTGTAGCGCAGGCCGCCGGCGGCCAGGGCGTCGATGTTGGGCGTGGCGATCTCGGAGCCGTAGCAGCCCAGGTCGGCGAATCCGAGGTCGTCAAAGACGATGCAGACCACATTGGGCGCGCCGGCCGGGGCCCTGGATGGCTCGGGCCAGTGCGGACGAGACTCGCTGGCGGTCAGGCCGAGGCCATTGCGGTTGGGCGTCTGGCTCATGGGGTCTCCTTGCGGTGTGGTTCGGGGGAAGGGGCGTCGGCGGCGCAGCGGAAGCCCATGTGCCCGGCGGTGGCGTCGGGCAGGTTGGCGCTCCGTGCGGCCACGCGGAAGCGAAAGCAGTAGCTCTCGTGGCAAAGGAAGCTGCCGCCGCGGATCACCCGGCGGTCACCCTGGTCGGGGCCCGCGGGATCGTGCTGCAGACCTTCCGGATGGCTGGCGCTGAACCTGTCGGCGCACCACTCCCAGGCGTTGCCACAGACATTGTGCAGTCCGAATCCGTTCGGCGGGAACGCAGCGGCGGGCGCGGTCCCGGCATGTCCGTCGGCGCAGTCATTGCGGGAGGGAAAACGCCCCTGCCAGACATTGCAGAGGTGCGCGCCGCCCGGGTTCAGTTCGTCGCCCCAGGGGTAGCGGCGGCCGCGCAGGCCCCCGCGGGCCGCGAATTCCCATTCCGCCTCGGTCGGAAGGCGCAGGCCGGCCCACCTGCAGAAGGCCCGTGCGTCGTGCCAGCTGACATGCACCACCGGATGGTCCTGCCGCTCGCGCCAGTCCGACCCCGCTCCCTCCGGCCGGCTCCAGCACGCCCCCGGCGTCTCGCGCCACCAGGGGGAGTCCACCAGGCCGCGGGTGGGCGGGAAGTCGTCCGGCAGGAGCCCGGCGAAGACAAAGCTCGAACCCACCTCCTCGGCGAGGGTGACATGGCCCGTGGCTTCGATGAAGGCGGCGAACTGACGGTTGGTGACGGCGGTGCGCGCCATGCGGAACGGCGACAGGCGGACGGGCCGCGCCGGCCCCTCGCCATCGGCGGGCTCGCCTTCCCCGGCGTCGCTGCCCATGAGGAATTCACCGCCCGGCAGGGAGATCAGGGTGAGATCCGCCGGCAGGCGGAGGGGGCCTGCGGCCCCGGCGCCGGGCGCCGCCCTGGGGCCGTCCGCCCGGGATGGGGCGCCGTGGCTCTCCGAGGGACCGCAGCAGCCGCCCGGGCTCATCCGGTTCTGACCCTTGAGGCTTTCGCCACGGTCTACCGGCCCAGCTCGCGGATCAGCGAGTCCCAGTGGACCAGGGCGCCAAGAATTGCAGCCAGCGGCGCGCGCTCGTTCAGCCCGTGGGCGTAGGTGTCGTCGTCCTTCGCGAAGAGGCCGGACACGCCGTAGCTCGGCACGCCGGCGGCGCGGAAGTACATGCTGTCCGTGGCTCCGGCTGACTGGGCGGGGACGACCTCCAGGCCGGGATGCACGGCGTGGACCGCCCGGGTCACCGCCTTGACGACGTCCGGCCTCAGGGGCGAGGGCGGGCTGTCGATGGAGCCGTCGTCGTTTCGCGTGACCGAGATGGACGGGTCGGCCAGGACCTCGACCAGGGTCTTGCGGACCGCCTCCGAGGGCGTGCCCGGGAAGATGCGGCAGTTGACGTTGGCCTCCGCCCTCTGCGGCAGGGCGTTGGTCGCGTGGCCGCCGCTGACCATGGTGGCCACGCAGGTGGTCCGCAGGTAGGGCGCCCAGGCAGGGTTGGCTGACAGGCGCCCTGCGGCCTCGGCGTCAGCCGGGTCAGCGGCGAAGCGGCGCAGGTCCTCGCCCTCGGGGCCCTTCAGGGCGCGGCCGCTGGCGGCCAGGGAGGCGCGGGTGATCTCGTTCCACTGCACGGGGAAGCGGTGCGCCTCCAGGCGTTCCAGCGCCCGGGCGAGGCGGTAGATCGGATTGCCGGGGGTCGGGCGGCTGGAGTGACCTCCCGGGTCCGTCGTGCTGAGGGTGAAGTCGGCATAGGTCTTCTCGGCGCCCTGGATGCCATAGGACAAGGGCTTGCCAGAGGGATCGAGGTCGCCGCCGCCAGCGTCCGAATTCAGGACCAGGTCTGCGTGCCTAAGGCGCTGGGCGAGGATGGCGCTGCTGCGCATCTGGGTCTCCTCGTCCCCGGAAAGGGCCAGGATGACGTCCCGGTTCGGTCGCCAGTTCCCGGCCCTCAGGCGGGCCAGGGTGGTCACGACCATCGAGATGTCGAACTTGTTGTCCGTCGCCCCCCGGCCGAAGACATAGCCGTTCTCGACCACCGGGGTGAAGGGATCGCGGGTCCAGTCCTCGGCCCGGGCCTCGACGACGTCCATGTGCCCGGAGATGACCAGGGGCTTGCGGGCCGGATCGCGCCCGGGCAGGCGGGCGATCATGATGGCGGTCCCGGCCACGGGCTCGACGGCGATGTCCTCCGGACGGTAGCCGGCCTCGACGAGCACCTCCTTGATCCACCCGGCGTAGGCCAGCATGGGCGCCTGGCCGGCGCTGGCCGTCGTACGGTGGCTGATGCTGGTCTTGAGGATTTCGAGGGCCCGGTCGCGGTCCGCGGTTCCGGGCGACGCCGCGGCGGCGGGCCCGGCGGCGAAGAGGGCGGCGACAAGGACGAGGGCGCGCATGGGGAACTCCGGGCTCCACGGGACAGCCCCCTTGGCTTAGACCTCCCGCTGGCGGTTGTCAGCCATCGAGCAGGGCCCGGGCGCGCCGGAAGATGTCCTCGAACATCGCGGGAGTCAGCCGGCCGGTGTTCGTGTTCAGTCGTGAGCAGTGGTAGCTGTTGATGACCCGGTAGGGGCCTGCGGTGAACTCCGCCCCGTGGCCCGGGACGCCTGCCGAGCCCGGCAGGCCCAGGGCGCGGAGCAGGTTGCGGCGGGCGACGTCGCCGAGGGTGACGACCACCTCCAGGCGGGGCAGGGCGGCCAGCCGGGCGGCGAGGAAGGGACGGCAGGCCGCCTCCTCCGAGGTTTCCGGTCGGTTGCCCGGCGGCGCGCAGCGGACGGCGTTCGAGATCATGCAGTCGACCAGGGCCAGGCCGTCATCGGGCCGGGCGTCGTAGCGCCCCCGGGCGAAGCCGGTCTTGAGCAGGGTCTCGAACAGCATCACGCCCGCGTGGTCGCCGGTGAAGGGGCGTCCCGTGCGGTTGGCGCCCGTCCGGCCGGGTGCGAGCCCAAGGACCAGGAGACGGGCCTCGGCGTCGCCGAAGGAGGGCGCGGGCCCATTCCACCAGTCGGGGTTCCGGGCCTGGTTCTCGGCCCGGTAGGCGACAAGGCGGGGGCAGAGGCCGCAGTCCCGGGCGGGTTCCGGCGTCCCTGCGGCGGTCGATGGCAAGCTCAGGACTCCGTCGGGTCGCGCTCGGCGCCGGCCCGGCTCTCCTGCAGGAACCGCGGCAGGCGGGACGGCCGGCCGATGATGTCGGCGAGATCCGCAAGGTCGATGAAGGAGTCCGCCTGCCGCCGGAGGTCATCCGAGGCCATGGGCGGCTGGGACTTCACGGTCGAGACCACCGTCACCCGGGCGCCCCGGCGCTGCACAGCCTCAAGGAGGACGCGGAAGTCGCCGTCGCCCGAGAAGAGCACCATGTGGTCGGCGTGGGCGCTCATCTCCATCATGTCGACGGCAATCTCGACGTCCATGTCGCCGCGCCAGCGCTTGCGGCCCTGGGAGTCGGTGAATTCACGCGCGGGCTTGGTGACAAGGCGGAAGCCGTTGTAGTCCAGCCAGTCCACGAGGGGGCGGATCGGGGAATACTCCTGATCCTCGACCAGCGCGGTGTAGTAGTAGGCCCTGACGAGCACGCCGCGCTTGCGGAACTCGTCCAGGAGCTTGCGGTAGTCGATATCGAAGCCAAGTCCCTTGGCGGCGGAGTAGAGGTTGGCCCCGTCGATGAAGAGCGCCAGCCTGTCGGTGGGGTAGAAGGTCATTGAGTCAGGGGTTTCCGGAGTCTGGCGTCGGCGCCGTGAAGCCCGTCCGGGCCGTCGTCGCGCTGGGGTCCAATCTGTCCGGCGGGCATGGGTCGCCGGAGGATCTGCTCGAGGCCGCTCTTTCTCTCTTCTCGGGGGCGGGATTGCCGATTCTGCGCCGGTCCTGCTGGTGGACATCCTCCGCCTGGCCTGACCCGTCTGCGAATGAGTATCGCAACGGGGTCGCCATTGTCGAGGCGACGATCGATGCCGACGAGACGATTCGTCGACTGTTGGGCATCGAGGCCCGCTTCGGACGCCGCCGCGGGGTCCGGAACGCTGACCGGACCCTGGACCTGGACCTGATCGACCACGGTGGCCGCGTGATGTCTTCTCCCGACCTGACCCTGCCGCACCCCCGGGCGCACGAGCGACGGTTTGTCATGGGCCCGCTGGCCGAGATCGCCCCGGACTGGCGTCATCCGCAGTCGGGCTTCACCGCCTCGGATCTGGCGGCCCGGGCGGTGGTCGGGCGTGACGCGAGGCCGGCCCGGTGACCCGGCGCGGCGGGGGGCTGGCGCCGGGCGCGTCAATCGTGCAGCATCCCTGGCAGGAAGAGGGGGAGGGCGGCGGCCGTTCGTCGCCCGGAGGGAACCGCTTGGCCTATCGGCTCGTCATCTTCGACTTCGACGGCACCCTGGCTGACAGCGCCGACTGGTTCATCAGCGTCTCCAACGAGGTCGCGCGCCGGTTCCGGTTCCGCCAGATCTCCGAGGACGAGATCGCCATGCTGCGCGGGCGGTCCAGCCGGGAGGTCGTGGCCTACATGCGGGTTCCGGCGTGGAAGATGCCCTTCATCGCCCGCCACACCCGCCGGCTCGTTTCCGAGAACACCTCCAAGATTCCGCTTTTCCCGGAATCGCCGGCCCTGATCCGCCGACTGCACGAGGCGGGGGTCGCCCTCGCCCTGGTGAGTTCCAACTCCGAGGCCAATGTCCGCCGGATCCTGGGGCCCGAGCTTGCCGCCTGCATCAGCCACTATGCCTGCGGCGCCTCGATGTTCGGCAAGACGCCCAAGTTCCGCAAGGTGATCCGCCGGGCCGGCGCCCGACATGGCGAGGTGCTCTCCATCGGCGACGAGACCCGGGACATCGAGGCCGCCTCGCGGGCGGGGATCGATTCCGGCGCTGTGACCTGGGGCTATGCCCGGCCCGAGATCCTGGAGGCCCACCGGCCAACCTTCCTGTTCAACACAATGGACGAGATCGCCCGGGCGGCCCTGGGCGAGGGCTGAGCGTCCGCCCGGCCCCTGCAGCGTTGCACAACAGGCCCCGACGCTCTATGTGGAGCGGTTCCATCCGCCTGCCGAGGTAGCCATGGCCCGCGTCACCGTCGAAGACTGCATCGAGAAGGTCTCGAACCGTTTCAGCCTCGTGCTGCTGGCGGCCCACCGGGCCCGGGGCATTTCGGCGGGCGCGCCCCTGCTTGTCGAACGTGACAACGACAAGAACCCCGTGGTGGCCCTCCGCGAACTGGCGGACGACATGGTCGACCCCGAGGAACTGAAGGAAGCCCTGATCGGCACGCTGCAGCGCGTCGACGAGCGTTCCGAGGCCGAGGAAGAGGAAGAGACCCTGGCGCTCCTCGCCGACCCGACCCACATGCAGATGAGCGAGCTTGAGCTTGTCCGCGCCCTGCAGAGCGACCGCGACGGCGGTCAGGAAGAGCGCTACTGAGCCGGGACGCGCCAGCGGAACGCCCGCCTGCAGGCCAGGCCCCGGTCGCCGAGACCCAGGCCCCCCAGGCAGGGGTTGCACTCGCCCCGTCCCCCGCCGACGCCGCGCCGCGCCGGCCCATGCTTCGCCAGTACGAGCTGATCGAGAAGGTCCGCTCCTACGATCCCAGCGCCGACGAGGCCATCCTCAACCGGGCCTATGTCTACGCCATGCGGATGCATGGCTCTCAGAAGCGGGCTTCCGGAGATCCCTATTTCGCCCACCCGATCCAGGTGGCGGGCATCCTGACCGAGTACAGGATGGATGCGGCGACCATCATCACCGCGCTTCTGCATGACACTGTCGAGGACACCGACGCCACCTCGGCGGAGATCCGCCGCCTGTTCGGCGCGGAAATCGCCGAATTGGTGGAGGGCGTCACCAAGCTCACCAAGCTGGAGCTCAACAGCGAGCTTACGCGCCAGGCCGAGAACCTTCGGAAGTTCATCCTCGCCATCTCAAAGGACGTGCGGGTCCTGTTGGTCAAGCTGGCGGACCGCCTCCACAACATGCGCACCCTCCAGCACATCAAGGCGCCCGCCAAGCGCGAGCGGATCGCCCGGGAGACCCTGGACATCTACGCTCCGCTCGCCCGGTCGATCGGCGTCCACCGGATCTGCACCGAGCTGGAGGAACTGGCCTTCACCCACCTCAACCCCCTGGCCAGGGACGCCATCATCCGGCGGCTGAACGCCCTGAGGAGCGAGCAGGGCGGGGCGGTGGCCCTGGTGTCGCAGGAAATCATCAGCCGGCTGGAAGCCGCGGGCATTCCCAGCCGGGTGCTGGGCCGGGAGAAGAACCCGTATTCGATCTGGCGGAAGCTGCAGCGCAAGTCGATCGGCTTCTCCCAGCTGTCGGACATCTACGCCTTCCGGGTCATCGTTGACACCGAGGAGGACTGCTACCGCGCCCTCGGCGTCGCGCACCGGGCCTGGCCCTCCGTACCCGACCGCTTCAAGGACTACATCTCGACGCCCAAGCGGAACAACTACCGCTCCCTGCACACCACCGTGGTGGGGCCGCGCGGCATGCGCATCGAGATGCAGATCCGCACCGAGTCCATGGACCGGATCGCCGAAGAGGGCGTGGCGGCTCACTGGCGCTACAAGGACGCCTCCTATGGCTTTGACGCCGAGCACCAGGCCGAGCAGGGAGGACGGGACCCGCTGGTGAACCTGCGGCACCTCGTCCAGGTGCTGGAGCATGGCGGGGACGTCGAGGAGCTGGTCGAGCACGCCAAGCTCGAGATGTACCTCGACCAGACCTTTGTCTTCACCCCCAAGGGCCGGCTGGTCAGCCTGCCCAGGGGCGGCCTGCCGCTGGACTTCGCCTACGCCCTGCACACCGACATCGGCGACACCTGCATCGGGGTGAAGATCAACGGGGAGCCGCGGCCCCTGCGCACGCCCCTGCAGAATGGCGACGTCGTGGAAGTGGTGCGCGGGCCCAAGCCCATCGTACCCGCCGACTGGCGCTCGCTCACCGTGACGGGCCGGGCCCGCTCGGCCATCCGGCGACACATCCGCCAGACGGAGAAGGAAGAGTTCACGCGACTGGGACGTGCGGCGCTTGACCAGACCTTCAGCCGGGCGGGGAAGTCCCGAACCGAGGTCTCCCTGACCCCCGCCCTGGAGCGCCTCGCCGCCGCCTCGGCGGATGACCTGTTCGAGCGCGTCGGACGAGGGCGCGTGGCGCCGGCCGAGGTCCTGGACGTCCTGTTCCCGCGGCTCGAACCCTCGGCCCGGGAGGCGGCGGTGGCCGTGCGCCGGATCGAGGGCGGCGCCGCGGCCCGCCTGTATGTCCGCGGAAGCGGCCTGACCCCGGGTGTCAGCCTGCACTTCGGGCCCTGCTGCACCCCCGTCCCCGGCGACCGGATCGTGGGCATCCTCGAGGGTGAGGGGCAGGGCCTGACGGTTCACACCATTGACTGCGCCGAGCTGGCGGCCTTCGAGGAGAAGGAAGACCTCTGGCGGGACCTGCAGTGGACCCCCGAGGCCGAGCGCGACACCCTGACCCAGTCCCGGCTGACCGCCACAATCCGGAACGCCCCCGGCGTGCTGGGCCAGGCCTGCACGACCATCGGCGAGGCCGGCGGCAACATCGTCAACCTCCGCATGCACCGGCGAATGACCGACTTCTTCGACGTCGACTTCGACATCGAGGTCAAGGACGCCCGGCACCTGACCAACATCGCCGCCGCCCTCCGGGCCAATCCGGCCATCGAGACGGTGGAGCGCTCGAAGCGCGCCGGCTGACCCGGCGCTTCAGGCGGGGTCGACGGTGACGCGGCGCATGTGCCGGCGCTGGCCGGGGTAGTCGTTCAGGGCGAAGTGCCAGACCTGCCGGTTGTCCCAGAAGGCCACCGAGCCCGGCCGCCAGTTGAACCGGCAGGTATAGCCCTCATAGCGGCAGTGCTCGAACAGGAAGTCGAGGAGAGGCCGGGACTCCCGCTTGGTCCAGCCCTCGAACCGCATCGTGAAGGCAGGGTTCACGTACAGCGCCTTCCGGCCGGACTCCGGGTGGACGAGGACCACGGGATGGACAAACTCGCCCACGGCGCCCTCGGCCTCGGTGACGCTCATGGAGGCCCGCTTCTGCGCCGAGTGCCCCTGGGGGGAGTACTCCCGGCCGGCGGAATGTACGGCGCGCAGGCCTTCCAGCGTCGCCTTCATGCCCGCGGACAAAGCCTCGTAGGCCGCCACCTGGCTGGCGAAGAGGGTGTCGCCGCCCCACTCCGGCAATTCCAGGGCGTGTAGGATGGATCCGATGGCCGGACGCTCCAGGAAGGAGGTGTCCGAGTGCCAACCCCCGCCGAAGTTGGTCTTGTCGCCGGGCTCCTTGATGATCTCCATCACCTCGGGGTGCCCTTCCATCCCCTGCACATAGGGGTGGATGTTCAGCGGGCCGAAGCGGCGGCCGAAGGCGACCTGCCGGGCCGGGGTCAGGGACTGGTCGCGGAAGAAGATGACCTGGTGCTCGACCAGGGCGGCGCGGACCTCTGCGATGACGCCATCGGGCAGGTCGTCCGACAGGTCGACGCCGCCGATCTCGGCGCCCAGCGCCCCGGCGACCTTGCGGATGGTCAGGCTCATGCGGTCCTCCCTCAGACGGCGACGCACCTTGCCCGCAAGCGCAAGGCTTGCAAAGCCGGGCGAAAGCCGCTTTCTCGACCCCGGCGCGGGGAGGGCGCGACATGACCGCACTGTCCTGGCGTCACGCCCTCCTGGCCCTGGCCGTGGTGGCGGTGTGGGGAACCAACTTCGCCGTCATCAAGTCGGCGCTGGCCCATCTCCCGCCCTTCACCTTTGCAACACTGCGCTTTCTCTTCGCCTTCCTGCCGGCGGCCTTCTTCCTGAAGCGCCCGCAGGTTCCATGGCGCAACCTGGCCGCCTACGGCATCCTGATCGGGGTCGGCCAGTTCGGTGTCCTGTACTTCGCCATGGACGGGCGGATCTCGCCAGGGCTCGCCTCCCTGGTGGTGCAGAGCCAGGTCTTCTTCACCATCGGCCTCGCCATCTGGCTGAAGGGGGAGAGGCTGAGCCTCCGGCAGGGGTTGGCCCTGGTCCTGGCTGCGGCCGGGCTGGCGGTCATCCTGACCCATGTGGACGCTGTGACCACCTCGCTGGGCCTGGTGCTTGTCCTCGTGGCTGCGCTGAGCTGGGCCCTGGGGAACATGGTGCAGAGGGCGACCCCTGAGGCGCCCAGCCTGGCCTTCGTGGTCTGGGCCAGCCTGTTCTCCGTCCCGCCGCTCCTGGTCCTGGCCCTGGTGTTCGAGGGGGCGCCCGCCATGGTCTCCGCCGTGGCCACCATGACCCCGGTGGTCTGGGTCGAGCTGCTCTACCAGTCCTTTGGCAACACCCTGTTCGGCTATGCCGTCTGGGGATGGCTGCTGGCCCGCCACCCCGCCGCCGTGGTCTCGCCCTGGGCCCTGCTGGTGCCCGTCTTCGGCCTGACCGCCTCGGCCCTGGCCCTGGGCGAGCCCCTTCCGCCCTGGAAGCTCCTGGCCGCCGCCCTGGTGATCGGCGGCCTGGCCCTCAACACCCTGCCGGCCCTCCGCCTGCGGCGTGACAGGACCGGCGCCGTGGGCTAATCCGGGCCGGCAAGGAGCGCCCCATGAACACCGAACAGGTCCTCGACGAGTTCCGCGCCGCGGGCGCCCTGCGCGAAGGCCATTTCGTGCTCTCGAGCGGCCTTCACTCGGGGGTCTTCCTGCAGAAGAACCTGGTCTTCCAGCACCCGGACCGGACCGAGCGCCTCTGCAGCGCCCTGGCCGCGAAGATCCGGGCTGCGGTTGGCGCCGTGGACATCTGCGTCTCGCCTGCGGTAGGCGGCATCATTCCCGGATATGAGACGGCCCGTCACCTCGGTGTGCCGTCGGTCTACGTCGAGAGGGAAGGGGGCGAGTTCCGCCTCCGGCGCGCCTTCGAGATCCCCGAGGGCGCCCGCGTAGCCATGGTCGAGGACATCGTGACCACCGGCCTGTCGTCGCGCGAGTGCGTCGAGGCGATCCGCAAGGCGGGCGGGAATGTCGTGGTCGCCGCCTGCATCGTCGACCGGTCCGGCGGGCGGGCCGATCCCGGCGCGCCCCTGGTGTCCCTGGCCCAGCTTGACGTCCCCGCCTATCCCTCAGACCAGCTGCCCCCCGAACTGGCGGCCATCCCCATCGAGGACCCGGGCAGCCGGAGGCTCTCCAAGTGAGACGGCTTCGACTTGGGGTGAACATCGACCATGTGGCGACCCTTCGGAATGCCCGCGGGGTCGACTATCCAAGTCCGGTGCGCGCCGCCGAGCTTGCCATGGCCGCAGGTTGCGACGGGATCACCGCCCATCTGCGCGAGGATCGCCGGCATATCTCAGACGCTGATATCGAGGCCCTCACGGACATCACCCGCAAGCGGGGTGTACCGCTGAACTTTGAGATGGCGGTCACTGCCGAAATGGAAGCCATTGCGCTGCGGAACCTGCCGCATGCGGCCTGCCTGGTGCCGGAACGGAGGGAAGAAGTGACCACCGAGGGCGGCCTTGACCTTCTGGGCGGGTTCGACCGGATCGCTCCGGTGGTCCAGCGCCTGGCTGGCGAGGGCATCCGCGTCTCCTGCTTCATCGACGCCGATCCGGCCCAGGCCGCCGCCGCCCGGCGCGCCGGCGCCCAGGTGGTGGAGTTTCACACCGGCGCCTATTGCGATGCTGTGCGCGAGCGGTCGCTCGAGGCGCCAGCCTTGCTGGAGCGGTTGAAGATCGCCGCCTTTGAAGCGGAGCGCCTGGGCCTGGAGGTCCACGCAGGTCACGGCATCGACTTCGAGACGGTCAAACCGATCGCCGCCATTCCCCAGGTCGCAGAGTTGAACATCGGCCATTTCCTTGTGGGCGAGGCCGTCTTCATCGGATTGGCGCAGGCCATCCACCGGATGCGGCTCCTGATGGATGAAGCCCGGGCAGAGGCCTCGGCGTGATCCTGGGGATCGGCTCTGACCTCAGCGACATCCGACGCATCCAGGCCAGCCTGGATCGTTTCGGCGACCGGTTCCGCAATCGCTGCTTCACCGAGATCGAGCGACGCCGGTCAGAGGCCAAGCCCGACGCGGCCGCGAGCTACGCCAAGCGTTTCGCCGCCAAGGAGGCCTGCGCCAAGGCCCTGGGCACGGGCCTGAGGCGGGGAGTCTTCTGGCGCGACATGGGCGTGGTGAACCTGCGCTCCGGACAGCCGACCCTGGCCCTGGCCGGCGGCGCCGCCGCCCGGCTGGCGGAGATGACCCCTCCAGGACACAGGGCCGTGATCCACCTGTCCATGACCGACGACCACCCTTACGCCCAGGCCTTCGTCATCATCGAGGCCCTGCCCGACGTCTAGGACTTGCCAAGATTTCACGTGCGGGCGGGCCGGTTTGCGGTATGTCCGGGCGGAAAGCTGATCCGGAACCCCAATGACCGAGACGACCTCTCCGCCCGAGGGCGACCGCAACGAGACGATCGAGATCATCAAGACCGTCGCGGTGGCCCTGCTGATCGCGCTGTTCCTCAGGGTTCTGCTCTTCCAGCCCTTCACCATCCCCTCGGCGTCGGAAGAACCCAACCTCTACGAGGGCGACTACGTCATCGTCACCAAGTTCGACTATGGCTGGTCGCGCCACTCCTTCCCCTTCAGCCCGCCGCTGTTCGACGGCCGGCTCCTGTCGCGGGCTCCGGAGCGGGGCGACATCATCGTCTTCAAGCTGCCCCGGGATGGCCGGACGGACTACATCAAGCGACTGGTGGGCGTGCCCGGGGACCGGGTGCAGATGCGCCAGGGCCTGCTTTACCTGAACGGGCAGCCCGTCGAGCGGCGGCAGACCGAACTGGTCTCGGAGACCGGAGGCAGCGGCCTCGTGCGGCCCGTCGCCCGGGTCGAGGAGACCCTGCCCGGCGGCCGCCGCTACATGACCAACGACTTCGGGACCGGCGGCGACCTGGATGACACCCCCGAGGTCGTCGTCCCGCCGGGCCACTATTTCTTCATGGGCGACAATCGGGACAACTCCGCGGACAGCCGGCTTCCCGCCGAGATCGGCGTGGGCCTGGTCCCCGAGGCGAACCTGGTCGGCAAGGCGCGGCTGGTGCTGCTGTCGTGGTCTCCCGGCGCCTCGCTGTTCAAGCCCTGGACCTGGGTCCTGAACCTGCGGCCCAGCCGGTTTGGAAAGGTGCTGCACTGACACGGCCGGACAGGCGCAAGGCGGCCGCTGCAGCGCTCGAGGCGCGGATCGGGCATGCCTTTGCGGACCGCGACCTGCTGGAGCGCGCCCTGACCCACGCCAGCGTCGGCAATGGCGGCGCCCCCGGGCGTGACAACGAGCGGCTCGAGTTCCTGGGTGACCGGGTTCTCAACCTGATGGCCGCCGAACACCTCTGCCAGGCCTTCCCCACGGCGCGGGAGGGCGAGCTCGCCCGCTGGCTCAACCGCCTGGTCAATTCCGCGGCCTGCGCCGAGGTGGCCCGCGGCATCGGCCTGCCCGACGCCCTGAGGCTGGACGCCAGCGCGGCCCGGATCGGCGCCCGGGACTCCGAGCGGGTGCTTGGCGACGCCTGCGAAGCCCTGATGGCGGCCCTCTACCTGGACGGCGGCCCCGACGCGGCGCGAAGCTTTTTCCGGATGGGATGGGGCGAGCTCGCCGCCAGCCTGGACGCCGGCCCTGACCGAGACCCCAAGACCCGCCTCCAGGAGTGGGCCATGGGCCTGGGCCTGCCGCCCCCGGACTATGTCGTGGTGGCCTCGGAGGGGCCGCCCCACGACCCGCGATTCACCATCGAGGCCCGCCTTCCCGGGCTTGTCCCGGCCTCCGGGGCCGGCCGTTCCAAGCGCGACGCCGAGAAGGCCGCCGCCGCCCAGTTCCTTGAACGAGAGAAGATCCAGCCATGACCCGCGCCGGTTTCGCCGCCATCATCGGCGCGCCCAATGCGGGCAAGTCCACCCTGACCAACCGCCTGGTGGGGGCCAAGGTTTCCATCGTCACGCGCAAGGTTCAGACGACGCGCTTCCCGGTGCGGGGCGTCGCCCTGTCCGGCGACAGCCAGATCGTCCTCCTGGACACGCCCGGGATCTTCACGCCCCGCCGGCGCCTGGACCGGGCCATGGTCCGGTCGGCCTGGGGCGGGGCGGAGGAGGCTGACGCCGTTGTCCACCTGGTGGACGTCCAGGCCGAACTGGCGATGGACGCCGGCGAGGCCCGGGGCGCCGACCGCAAGTCGCACGAGGACGTCGAGACCATCATCGAGGGCCTCCGGGCGTCGGGCCGCAAGGCCATCCTGGCGCTGAACAAGATCGACGGGGTCAAGCGGGAGCGCCTGCTGGCCGTTTCCGCCCGGCTCTTCGAGACCGGAGTCTATTCCGAGGTTTTCATGATCTCGGCGGCCGATGGATCGGGGGTCGATGACCTTCTCCGCCGACTGGCCGACCTCATGCCGGAGGGGCCCTGGCTCTATCCCGCCGACCAGACCGCCGACCTGCCCGTGCGCCTGCTCGCCGCCGAGATCACCCGGGAGAAGGTCTACCTGCGGGTGCACGAGGAACTCCCCTACGCGGCCGCCGTGGAGACCACGGCGTTCAGCGAGCGAAAGGACGGGTCCGTCCGCATCGAGCAGACCCTCTATGTCGAACGCGAGAGCCAGCGCCCCATCGTCCTCGGCCGCAATGGCCAGACCCTGAAGTGGATCGGCCAGAAGTCGCGGGAGGAGCTGACCGAGCTGCTCGACCGACCGGTGCATCTGTTCCTCACGGTCAAGGTGGACGAGCGCTGGGCCGACCGCCGGGAGTTCTACGGCGACGTCGGGCTCGACTTCGAGGCCTAGGAGCCCGGCGTGGAGTTCGAGGACGAAGCCATCCTCCTGTCAGCCCGGTCCCACGGCGAGAACGGCGCCATCGCCGAACTCCTGACCCTCAGCCACGGGCGCTACGCCGCCTTCATCGCCGGCGGTGGGTCCCGCAGGATCCGGCCCCTCCTTCAGCCGGGAACCCGGGTCCGCGCCCGCTTCCGCGCCCGCACGAGCGAGCAGCTGGGGTCGGCGACCCTGGAAGCGGCGGGATCGGATCCCTCGGACCTCTTCGACGATCCCCTGGCGCTGGCGGGCCTGGCTTCCGCCGCGGCGGTGGCGGCGGGCGTCCTGCCCGAGCGCGAGCCCCAGCCCGGGGCCTTCGCCGCCTTCGAGGCCCTGGGCGGGGCCCTGCGCCATGACGGGATCTGGCCCGCCGTCTACGTTCGATTCGAGGCGGGGATCCTGCAGGCCCTCGGCTTTGGCCTGGACCTGTCCCGGTGCGCGGCCACTGGCGAGGTCGACGACCTGGTCTGGGTCTCGCCCCGGACGGGCAGGGCCGTCAGCCGGGCCGCCGGCGAGCCCTACCGGGACCGGCTCCTGCGCCTGCCGCCCTTCCTGCTCTCGGCCCAGGGCGGCCTCTCTCCGGGGGACATCGGCGACGGCCTGGCCCTGACGGGACACTTCCTGGACCGCTGCCTGTTCTCGGCCTTGAACCGTCCCCTGCCCGCCGCCCGTGTCTGGCTTGTGGACAAGCTGACCGAGGCGGGTCGCCTCTGAGGGTCCGGGATGACGGCGGGGTCCGCCGGGCCTAAGCAGGGGCGTGCGGGTCCCCCGCCGATTCGCCGCCGATCGCCTGATGACCGACACCCTTGCTCCGCCCCCCGAGGGCGACCGCACCATCGATGAGCCGCTGAGCGAGGCCCTGTCGCGCAGGTACCTGGCCTACGCCCTGTCGACCATTACGGGCCGGGCTCTCCCGGACGTCCGCGACGGCCTGAAGCCGGTCCACCGCCGACTCCTCTACGCCATGCGCCAGCTGCGGCTGGACCCGACCAGCACCGCCAAGAAGTGCGCCCGCGTCGTCGGCGACGTCATCGGCAAGTATCACCCCCATGGCGACTCCGCCGTCTATGAGGCCCTGGTCCGCCTGGCCCAGGACTTCGCCCAGCGCTATCCCCTGGTCGACGGGCAGGGGAACTTCGGCAACATCGACGGCGATAACGCCGCGGCCATGCGATACACCGAGTGTCGGCTGACCCTGGCCGCCCAGCTCCTGCTGGAGGGCATCGACGAGGACGCCGTTGACTTCCGCGCCACCTACGACGGCGAGGAGGAGGAGCCGGTCGTCCTGCCGGCAGGGTTCCCGAACCTCCTGGCCAACGGCTCCAGCGGCATCGCCGTCGGCATGGCGACCTCCATCCCGCCGCACAACGTGTCCGAGCTGATCGAGGCCTGCCTGCGACTGCTGGACCAGCCCGACATCACCACGGCCGAGCTCCTGGCGGTGACACCGGGCCCCGATTTCCCCACCGGCGGCGTGATCGTCGAGTCGCCCGCCAGCCTGCTGGAAGCCTACGAGACCGGCCGGGGCGGGGTCCGGGTGCGCGCGCGCTGGACCCGCGAGGACCTGGGCAGGGGACTGTGGCGCATTGTCGTCACCGAGATCCCCTACCAGGTGAAGAAAGCCGACCTGGTCGAGCAGCTGGCAGAGCTGATCGAGACCAAGAAGGCGCCCCTGCTGGGCGACGTCATGGACGAGAGCGCCGAGGACGTGCGCCTCGTGCTGGAGCCCAAGTCGCGGAACGTCGAGCCCGAGGTCCTGATGGAGAGCCTGTTCCGGCTGTCCGCCCTGGAGGCCCGAATCCCGGTCAACATGAACGTCATCGACGCCCGGGGCGCCCCCGGCGTCATGGGGCTGAAGGCGCTTCTGAGGGCCTTCCTGGATCACCGCCGCGAGGTCGTTGTCCGCCGGGCCCGGCACCGGCTGGCCCGCATCGAGTCCCGTCTTCACATCCTGGACGGCCTGATCATCGCCTTCCTCAACCTGGACGAGGTCATCCGCATCGTCCGGCAGGAGGACGAGCCCAAGGCCTCGCTGATCGTGACCTTTGACCTCTCCGACCTGCAGGCTGAGGCCATCCTGAACACCCGCCTGCGCCAGCTGGCGCGGCTGGAGGAGATGGAGCTGCGCCGGGAGCACGCTGACCTGGCCGAGGAGCGCGATGGCCTGAACAGCCTGCTGGGCTCCGATCGGGCCCAGTGGAAGCTGGTGGGGGTTGGCCTCAGGGATGTCCGGGGCCTGCTGGAGAAGGACGGAAGCCTCACCCGCCGGCGGTCGACCTTCGAGGCGGCGCCCGCCTTCGACGCCGAGGCGGCCCTCGAGGCCCTGGTGGTGCGCGAGCCGATCACCATCATCCTGTCCGAGCGCGGCTGGATCCGCTCCGTGAAGGGCCGGGTCGAGGACCCCTCCGAGATCAAGTACAAGGAAGGCG
Organism: uncultured Alphaproteobacteria bacterium; assembly: GCA_903842425.1. Taxonomy (GTDB): domain Bacteria; phylum Pseudomonadota; class Alphaproteobacteria; order Caulobacterales; family Caulobacteraceae; genus Phenylobacterium. Next base: position 17,610 of record CAIMLY010000228.1, read on the forward strand.
ACGCCCAGGGCTTCATCGTGCCCGCCGAGACCACCGACAAGCTGCTGCTGTTCGCCTCCGATGGGCGGTTCTTCACCCTGGCCTGCGACAAGCTGCCGGGCGGGCGGGGACATGGCGAGCCTGTGCGCCTGATGCTGGAACTGGACGACCGGACCGAGATCGTCGCGGTCTTCCCGCACCGGCCGGGGGCCCGGCGGTTCGTGGCCTCGAAGGAGGGCTATGGCTTCCTCCTGCCCGAGGCCGAGGCGGTGGCCATGCGCCGGGCGGGCAAGCAGGTCCTGTCGGTGGGCAAGGGCGGTGCGGCCTTCGCCCTGCCGGTGGATGGCGACCAGGTCGCGGTTGTGGGCGACAACGGCAAGATCCTGGTCTTCCCCCTTGAGGAGTTGCCGGAAATGCCCCGGGGCAAGGGCGTCAAGCTGCAGGCCTATCGCGAGGGCGGGCTGAGGGACGCCGTCATCTTCCGGGCGGAGGAGGGCGCAGCCTGGATCGACGCCGCCGGGCGCACCCGGGCCTGGACCGACTGGCGCGACTGGTCGGGCAGGCGGGCGGGCGCGGGCCGTCTCGCACCCCGGGGTTTCCCCGCCAGCCGCCGCTTCCGCCCCTCCTGAGGGCGGGGACCCAAAACGCGGCTTTGCGGCGATGATCCGCCGCGGCTAGTCTGCCCGCCATTCGATAGGGGGGATTCCATTGACTCAGTTTTTCCGAAGCTTGGCCTCGGCGGTCGCCGTCGCCGCACTGCTCTCCGCGCCGCAGGCCCTGGCGGCGCCCCGCAAGGCCGCCGTTGCGGCGCCCGAAGCGGTGGGGTTCGACTCCGCGCGCCTGAAGCGCCTGGACGAGGCGATGGCCAAGGTGGTCGCTGACGGCCGGGTCTCCGGCATGACGACCCTGCTGGTGCGGCATGGCCAGGTGGTCGACTTCAAGACCTACGGCAAGCGTGACCTGGCCTCTGGCGCACCGATGGAGAAGGACACCATCTTCCGCATCTACTCCATGACCAAGCCTATCACGGGCGTGGCCATGATGATCCTCTTCGAGGAGGGCAAGTGGAAGCTGGACGACCCGGTGACCAAGTTCATCCCCGAGTTCAAGGACCTGCGGGTCATGACGGGCGTGGACGACAAGGGGAACATGATCACCGTCCCCGCCGAGCGTCCGCCCACCATGCGCGAGATCATGAGCCACACGGCCGGCTTCGGCTATGGCCTGGGCGACCGGCACCCCGTGGACCGCATGTTCCGCCAGAAGCGGGTGCTGGGGGCCACCGGGCTCAACGACATGATCACCCGGATCGCGGACATCCCGCTGATGTTCCAGCCTGGCACGGCCTGGTCCTACTCGGTGTCCGTGGACATCCAGGGGGCCATCGTCGAGCGGATCAGCGGCCAGACCCTCGGCGCCTTCATGGATGAGCGGATCTTCCGCCCGCTCAAGATGGTCGATACCGGGTTCTATGTGCCCGCCGGCAAGACGGACCGACTGGCGACCCTCTACATGACGGACCCCAAGACCCGTCAGAACACTCTCGCCACAGCCATCTTCGACAACGCCCCGCCAGACTACACCAAGCCGCCTGCGGCGGAGTCGGGCGGCGGCGGCCTGGTCTCGACCACCTCTGACTATGGCCGTTTCTCGCAGATGCTGCTCAACGGCGGCGAACTGGACGGCGCCCGGATCCTCTCCCCGGCCTCGGTGGAGCTGATGCGGACCAACGTCATCCCCAAGAGCGTCCTGGTCACCACCAACGGCACCTCGGGTTCGCGCTTCAATGAGGCCATCGGCTTTGGCCTGGACTTCATGGTCAACCTGGACCCGCGGGCCTCTGGAAGCCTCGAGGGCGCCAACACCATGAGCTGGGGCGGCGCCGCCGGCACCTGGTTCTGGATCGACCCGACCAACGACCTCTACTTCGTGGGCATGGTCCAGCGCCTCGGCGGCACCGGCGGCGAGGACCTGGGCACGGCCGCCCGGACCCTGACCTACCAGGCCCTGGTCGACCCGAAGAAGTAGGCGCCGGGGTCGGCTCCAGACCGCGCTTGCGGGGGCGGAAACCTTGACTTTCCGCCCCTTGCGTGCGCCCTTCCGCGCCTTGGATTCCGGAGCCCTCGCGACCCCATGCACGCCTATCGCACCCATACCTGCGGCGCCCTGCGCGCCGGCGACACCGGCCAGTCCGTCCGCCTGTCGGGGTGGATCAACCGCAAGCGCGACCATGGCGGCCTGGTCTTCGTGGACCTGCGCGACCACTACGGCCTGACCCAGCTGGTCTTTGCGCCGGAGACCCCCGGCTTCGCCGCCATCGAGCGCCTGCGCGCCGAGAGCGTGATCCGCGTGGACGGCGAGGTGGTGGCCCGCACCCCCGAGACCGTGAACCCCAACCTCGGCACGGGTGAGGTCGAAGTGCGCGTGCGCGCCGTCGAGGTCCTGTCCGAGGCCGCCGAGCTTCCCCTACCGGTCTTCGGCGAGCCCGACTATCCGGAAGAGATCCGCCTCAAGCACCGCTACCTGGACCTGAGGCGCGAGACCCTGCACCGCAACATCGTCCTGCGCTCGAAGGTCATCCACTCGATCCGCAACCGGATGATCGGCCAGGGCTTCCTGGAGTACCAGACCCCCATCCTGACGGCCTCGTCGCCGGAAGGCGCCCGGGACTTCCTGGTGCCCTCGCGCATGCACCCTGGCACCTTCTACGCCCTTCCCCAGGCCCCGCAGCAGTTCAAGCAGCTGCTGATGGTCTCGGGCTTCGACCGATACTTCCAGATCGCCCCCTGCTTCCGGGACGAGGACCTGCGCGCCGACCGCAGCCTGGAGTTCTACCAGCTCGACGTCGAGATGAGCTTCGTGACCCAGGAGGACGTCTTCGCCGCCATCGAGCCCGTCATGCACGGGGTCTTCGAGGAGTTCGCCGAGGGCAAGCCGGTCACCCCCTATCCCTTCCCGCGCATCCCCTACCGGGAGGCCATGCAGAAGTACGGCTCCGACAAGCCGGACCTGCGCAACCCCCTGGTCATGCAGGATGTCTCCGAGCCCTTCCGGGGCGGTGGCTTTGGCGTCTTCGCCCGCATGCTGGAGAGCCCGAAGGCCGCCATCTGGGCCATCCCGGCACCGGGCGGCGGCAGCCGGGCCTTCTGTGACCGCATGAACAGCTGGGCCCAGTCCGAGGGCCAGCCCGGCCTGGGCTATATTTTCTGGCGCGAGGGCGAGGAGGGCGGGGCAGGACCTATCGCCAAGAACCTCGGGCCTGAGCGCACCGAGGCGATCCGCGAACAGCTGGGCCTCAAGGTGGGCGATGCCGCCTTCTTTGTGGGCGGCGACCCCAAGGTCTTCACCAAGTTCGCCGGCCTGGCCCGCACCCGGGTCGGGACCGAGCTGGGTCTGGTGGACGAGAACCGCTTCGAGTTCGTCTGGATCGTCGACTTCCCGATGTTCGAGCTGAACGAGGAGACGGGCCTGGTGGACTTCTCCCACAACCCCTTCTCCATGCCCCAGGGCGAGCTTGAGGCGCTGAACACCCGCGATCCGCTGGACATCCTGGCCTACCAGTACGACATCGTCTGCAACGGCTACGAGCTCTGCTCGGGCGCCATCCGGAACCACCGGGCGGACGTCATGCTGCGGGCCTTCGAGATCGTCGGCATGGGCGCTGAGGATGTGGAAAGCGCCTTCGGTGGCATGCTCAACGCCTTCCGCTACGGCGCGCCGCCGCACGGGGGCCTGGCGCCCGGCATCGACCGGATCGTCATGCTGCTGGCCGGCCAGACGGCCATCCGCGAGGTCATCGCCTTCCCGATGAACCAGCAGGGCCAGGACCTGCTGATGAGCGCGCCATCGGTGGTGGATGAGCGTCAGCTCAAGGAACTGCACATCCGCACGGCCCTGCCGCTCAAGGCCTAGGCCCCGGGGTCAGCGGGTCGAGGCGCTGCCAGCACAGGCCCTGAGGACCATGCCCCTGGGAAGCTTGACGGCGCCTTGGGCGCAGGCGGCATCAAGCTGTTCCTGCCTGAGGTTCCGCACGCCGCTCAGGTCGACGCCCGAAAAGACCACGCCCTTGAGGCTGGCCCCTTCCAGATCGCTGCCGGTGAAGCTGACGCCCCGAATCCAGGCGCTGTCCAGGCGGACTTCCCTGAGGCGTGCGCCCTCGAAGTCAGCGCCGGTGATGTTTGCCCCGGTCAGGTCGCTACGGGAGAGGTCAGACCGGCTGAAGTCCGCGCCGGTCAGGCTGGCGTCCCTGAGATCGGCGCCGATCAGGACCGACCCCGAGAAATTCGCCCCCAGGAATCGGGCGCCGGAAAGCTGCCGTCCCGAAAGGTCGCAGCCGACGCAGGCACCGCCGAAGCTGACCATCCGGGGGATGTCGCGTTCGGGAACTACGGTCAGGGCCTGGGCTGCCATGGGCGCCACGAGGAGGCCGCCGGCGAGGACCGGGCAAAGCCTTCTGAAAACGACACCAAGCACATGCGAGAACATGGGGATGCCTATGACGGCCGCCCCGGTGGCGCGCCACTTAAAATGCTGTAACTCTGACAGGATCACCCCTGTGGAGCCGACTTTATGAGCCTGCGCCTTCCGGATCTCGGAAACTCGACCCGGCTCGACCGAGAGACCGGCTTCAGCGTCCTCGAGGCCGAGTTGATCTCCGAAGCCGCGGCCACGCTCGGCCGCGCGGGTGCCCGTGCGGAGGCTGCCCTGGCCCGGCTGAACGATGAGGCCAGCCTGGCCTCAGAGGGTCGGGAGGCGCTCCTGAAGGCGGCGGCCGAGGCGGTCTGGGCCCTGTTTATCCAGCGGGAAGCCTGCGGCATGCGCGACCAGAAACCGGTGATCGCCGACCTGGGAATCCCCCGGGCCGTACTGGTCCGCCTGGGTGCTCGCTAGCGGATAAAACCTGACATTGGAGACCCGTTGGGGACGGCTCGGTGAGAGTCCGCTTCTGGGTGCCGAGCCAACGGAAAGAAACGACCCGTTGCGGACGTTGGCATTGGACTGCAGTCTCTAAGACACCCACCTGGCAGAGACCAGGGTGAGCACCTTTTCACTTCAGGTCTCAGGCGTTTCCGGCACTGGCTGCTCTGGAACCGCCATCTCCGCCCAAGCTTCAGCTGCCAGCAGTTCGAGCAGCTCATGATTGTCGCTGTTAAACTGCCGAATGGATGCATGGGCATCAAAGCGGTCCACGGGCTCGTGCGAAATGCGTGGCTCTTGCTTGTAACCCCGGCACGCGTTGCGGATATCACCCACATTTCCGACAGCGTATCTGTGGGATGGACGCACCTCCCTAGCTGCAGCGAAGGCCTTAATGGTCGCAGCGACATCGGTCGCTTTTTCACCTGTCGCTGCATGCTCCACCCATGCGGCGGAAAGGTAACGCTCGCCGTCGCGCAGCGCGAAGGCATTGAAATTAAATCCAATCACGAGGCCATCCGCGTCCCGCCGCAATTTGGCGGGCGGGACATGTCGCATGACATGATGTTCATCCCGCAGGCTAGTTAGCGTCGCCAAACCACACTTCCGGCTTTAGGGGCGCCAGCAGCGCCCGCAATTGATCAACTGGCGCCGTATTCGCACTACTGACTTTGCGCACACCATCCAGATAGCGCGTCACAACCCACCGAACATCATCGTTGGGCATGCACTCGACCGTCAGGCGGTCGCGGCCGGTCGTCCACGCCGCCACGATGTTGCCATCGGAGGTCGCTCCAAGCCCGGGCCGCAACTTCACTTGATTATGGATGATCATCCGCAGAAAAGTCTTGAAGGAAGCTGGACTGGGAAGCTCGTCGCTAAAATCCCACTCGTCCGCATCAACTAGATTTCCAAGCTGCTTGAACATTCCACTGCGCCAAGCTGCATCGAGATGCATGACGTAGTTAGCAGCAAGCATCCTAAGCGCCACCACGTGGTCAAACACCAACTCATGATCGCTCTTCTGCACCTTCTGAACAGCGTCGGAGTCCCTATTCCAGGAGACCGACACAGCCGGGGTGGGCCGAGGACCAATGGGCCAGCTCGCGGATAGGACGCTGGTACCGCCAACGAGGGCGGACTTCGACGGCGAAAACGTCGGGGTCTGATCGAGCATCACCGGATTAGTGCCCGCGTTTTGTCCGTAATGCATGCCTCAAATATCTCAGTCCTTCTTTTCCGGATTGTGTCCAGAAGAGCCCAGATATCGTCATCCTGCTGGGGAACATCAATGTCTCGGAACACATCAATGTCCAATCCGACGGCGATATGGTCGATCAGCGCCGGCTCCGTGCTGGCACACATGAGATTGACTTGTAGGCTGTCGGCGGCGATGCCGCTGTTAATCTGTAGGTAGTTGCCGCGTATAGGGGCATCCAACACCTTTGGAACGTTCATGTTAAACTGCAGGTACGCATCGGTATCGACGAGGGTGCCGGGCGGGCAAGGAATATCGATGCGGTTCAGATAGCGAACGCCAATGCGACTTAACCGCTTCCGGCCCGTCGCCTTCCGCCAAGTGGTCCAACAGGAACTGACGAGTTCCCGATATTCATCCCACCCGCCGTACGGCGGCAATTTGGACACCCCGAGTGCGTTCAGCTTTACCTGGATAACCTCTCCGGCGTTTATCGCCGTAAGCTTGTAGCCATGTAGCTGGTGCGTCTGGCGCGGTACCGTCCCCGGGCCAAACTCAAAAAAGGACTCGCTGAGCTCCTCCTGGAGGAACTGGGGGCTCACCAGCCGGGCGCACGCCTTATCCAGGACGTCCCGAGACAAGGGCTCCTCAAGCCGAAATTCGACGACCGCCTCCGTGAGTGGCGACCGCTTGTAGAGTTCCGCCATGTACGCCCTTTCCCGCACAGTAACATACGAAGGCGGGAAGAGGGTTACAATGAGCCAAATGTCACTGGAGAAGGGGGGCTGGGCTACAACATGGACCTGTGTGGATCAGCAGCCGGGTCCACGCCCTTTGACACCAACAGCTCCTTCGCCGACCAGGTCTCGCCAACCCGCTTACCACTGACCATGGGGTCCACGTAAGCAAAGCGGGGTGCGCGAGGGTGATGTCCGCTTCGCCATTTCCGCGCCGGGGGGCCGCTCCCCCCAAAAGCCGGATTCCCACCCTTCGCTGCCGTCAGCTGGGTATGGTTTCGGGCGATCTGGGGAACGTGTGCTTGCGGCGACCGCGCTTGGGTCCGCATCCGACCCTCAGCGGACGCTCGCTCAGGCCCCCAGTTCCGTAGCCGCTAAGCTCGCGATGGCGAGCCCCGCCTCATCCTGCCCGCCACTGTCCATAGTCCACGCTGCTCCCAGGCCGGCATAGGCGAGTATCCAGGTCAGGAGTCGCTTCGGTTCCAAGCTTGCTGCCCTTGCCACGATATCGACGCGTCGTCGCAGGCGGTCAGGCTCTCCAGCGAAATACGCGTCTGGATTTCGGAACAGGTTGGCATAGTCGAATGCTCGCTCGCCGAGGACACCCTTTGGATCGATGGCGAGCCATCCTCGTGCGCCGCCGTCAAGAATGTTTCCGTGATGGACATCGCCGTGCAGCGGGACGACGTCTTGAGGATGCGCAAGCAAGCCGCGAGCTGCGATTGCGCATGTCTTTAGAATGCCGCCGTACCGATCCGCGGCTGGATCAAGCTGGCGAAACCATATTCGCGTCGGCACGAGGCTTTTGGGCGGGGCTCGTTCCTTTGGAGCATGCAGCCTCGCCACGACCGCGCAAATGATCTCAGTGGCCTCATCGTCGTGGCCGGAGCGAGCCATCGTCGTCAGATCCCGCGGTCCAGAGAGTCGTTCAAGCAACAGCGCCGGACCTTCGTGGGCCAGAACCTTGGCCGCTCCGTGCCCAGCGTACCAGTCCATCAGATCGCCGCCGCGTATCTCCTCCCCGTCGACGGCGATTTTCAGTATCGCGCGTGCGCCGTCGCGGAGAACCGGCAACAGCAGACTGCTGCTCTGGCCAGTCATAATGGCTTCGCCGTCTTGCGCGAGATTCCAGCGCACCAACCAGTTGTCGAATTTACCGTCTGACATTGCCAGAACCTACGGCCCCGGGGTGCGGACAGGCAAGCGAGCCAACGTCCGCTAACCCCCCTTCTCGGAACTTCGGAAGGTCTGCTCACGGGCAGGAAGCCCAAGCGACGACTTCTGCAGTCGCGCCGCAGCTAGGCGGGCGCCAGGCGTCAGAAGCTATCCGCTGGATCAGGTTCCGATCGGCAGGAACCGGTTATCGGATCGAGGCTTGATCGGGCTCTGTTGCTGTAGAGCCGTCAGCCGGTGAAATTCGACGCATTGCGGACATTGTCAGCCGCGTGCAGCTAATTCAATGTCCGGGGTGGAGAGCAAAATTGGAGCCGTCGTGAGCGATCCGGAACAGGCCAGAGCGAACCCGCTCAGAAACATCGAAGCGAAGACAGGGTCGTCGATTAGCGAGATGCGCACGGCAGTATCCGCGGCGGGCCACGATCTTAACCCCTCGACAGGTGACCGCCCATGATCAAGCCGACCTCGACTGTTACGAACAAGCCGGACCGTTCTCCTCGTCCGTGGGCGATTGCGCTCGCCGGCGCATTGGTGCTGACCGCCGGGGCCGTCGCCGCCGTCGCGGCCATGACAGAGCCCTCAGCCCCACCCAACGCGCCGTTCCGGATCGAGGAAATC